>JAFGHE010000090.1 GCA_016930295.1 Sedimentisphaerales bacterium | reverse complement strand
TCGGCGGTGACGACTGGCAGGGCATAAAACACGGATTATCTGAAGTGGACCCCGATGGTTTGTCAATACTATTCGGCCGGCAGGCCGCCGCCGGCTCAGAGATAGGCCGACTTTATGGGGATTCTCAGGGACAGTGGGGGATTTTAGCCGAAGTGTACTATTTAAAACTCAACCTGCTTCATCAACTGGCCACCGCGGTCCAGACGATCATCGAAAAACAAAAGCAGCCCATCCTGAATTTAAATGCGCAGAGCTTTCGGGTTGCTCTAAATGGGGTAGGTCAGTATGTGCCGTTCTTATGGTCGGCCAGAATCGTTCCCGCCGATTCCGGCGATGTCATTACCCTGCCGGTCCAAACCAGTGATGCCCATTATTATATTCCGGCTACCCAGGGCGGAACATCAGTATATCGGCCGGTTTCTGCGTCCTTATTTGTTAAAGGACGCGCCACGGTCCGGATCCGACAGGTGCTGCCCGATACCAGCGAAGGGGTTATTTTGGAAGGCACCCTCGCCAGCCAGGAACGTGTGCAAACCGGACCCCGCGATTTGTTGTGGATGCGCCTGACTCTGGCAGAAGGCCGGCTGGATCTCTATGGTCATCTCGAAGAAGACTCTGCCCTGGCCGCTGGCGAATGGCGATTTCGAACCATTGGCCGAAATTTGACCGGCTCGGAATTGAAAAGCATCAAGGCGGCCGAAGGAGTTCCGATACCCGAGACGCCCTTTGAAATCATTTCTTTACTGAGTTCGCCCTGCGACCTGTATTCCCTGGCCGTACTGGCCGTAAGAATTTTATGTGTCGATAAGGAAACCACCCTGCCGGTGGCCCTGGATGAAATGCTCTCTCTGGCACGACAGGTCAAACTGGACTATTCCGATGAGCATGACTTGCCAATTCGTATTAAACAGATTTTTGACAGCGACCAGCGCTGGGGCCAGTCGCTTTGGCCGCAACGCCTTATCTATAAAAACATTACACCCGCGGATGCCTTTGAAGTGATGCCCCAGGACCTGTGGTATAAAACACTCGCCATGATGGTAAAACTGTTTCCGGGAATCGGGCCGGACAGCGTCTGCCGCGATTATGGCGATGCCCCCTCTGGTGCCTTACATCGAATATTTGATGGCCTCCTGCAGGATTTAAACGAACTTCTGCTGCGCAGCCGGAGTCTGATTCTTGCCGATTGCAGGTTCAATCGTGAAGTCAATAAGCTGATTGGTAAATATTTACTCCGACTCGGCGCCGGTAAAGATGTTTCCGGAAATTAAAGTCAAAAATTTCTTGGTATTTATTCAGAACTGATTCTTTGTGTTGATGAGAAATGTTAGGAGTTTATGGTTATGAGACATTCAAGGACTAAGAATGCATGGAGTTGTTTGGTTTTTCTGTTTTTGGCAATGCTTATGTTCGCCGGCTGCAGTCGCGTTAATATGAAGGTTAAAGCCGAAGGGATTGAGTCGGTCGAAGTAAACATCGTCGGAGTCAGTAATTCGGTCTATTCCTTCTGGGAAAGTATGTCGATGACCGATTACTGGAAACCCGATAATTCCGTCCGTCTTGATGCCAAACGAAATGGCTATCTTTACGAAATCAAGTTCGATCAAAACAACCCCCGGGAACAGACCCTCAAAACCAGTGACCCGGTCTGGAAAGTCTGGAGTAAACGCAAGGCAAAATATTGGTTTATCCTGGCCGATATACCCGGCATGCATAAGGATGCACCGGGTAATGCCGATGCCCGCCGACTGATTATCCCCTATAAATGCAAGAAAGCACATATCGGCACGATTGAAATCAGCCTGGAATCCAGCGGCGTGAAGTGTTTTAGTTTGCCTAAATGCGAATTTTAATAAATCAGTCTGAAGATTGCCTGAACGTGTCAGGTAAATAGGTAAATAGATGGCAAAATTTGGTCGTTATGAGTCTGTGCGCGAAATTTCCCGCAGTGGTTTTTCAACCGTTTATTCCGCACGCCTGGCAGGGATCTCAATAGAGGAAAATTTCGCCGTCAAGGTACTTCTGCCTGGCATCAGGGATACGGATTCCGCTAAGCAGACCTCACAGGCCGATTCATTCCTGGAAAGCGCCCGCGTCCAGCAGAAAATTTGTGAAAACACTCCCCAATTCTGGGCCCCGATCCATGAAACAGGGACCTCAGACGAAGGCACGTTTTATGTAACCGATTTTTATCCCCGGTCAGTTCAACAACTGATTTACGGGCGTGTCCGGCTGCCCGAATATACTCTGCATGCTGTTGTCAATGCCGTGATCCAGGGCCTGCTGGCTCTCAAACGGCAGGCAAATCGGTCCCATGGGAACCTCAAACCCACCAATGTCCTGATTTCAGGGGAAGGACAGCCTGAAAACTTGAAGATCGTGTTAACCGATCCCCTCCCGGATAGTCGCATCGAAAACCGGCGCGATCAGATTTCCGATTTCCATGCCCTGGGCGAAATGATCTATCAGTTAATCATGCATCGGCCGTTCAGTTCCGTCGGCGGCTGGCCCATACCCGAAACTCCGGAATGGTCCTATCTGGGAAAAAAAAGCGAGGTGTGGCGGGCCCTTTGCAATCGCCTCTTGACACCCCATTTCGACCCGGAATCAATTACCCTGGAAGATGTTGCGGAAAAACTGGAAGAATTGCGCCCCGTGAAAACGCCCTTGGCCAGCTATTGGCCGGTCCTGGCATTGACCGGCGTATTTTTAATAATTATTCTGGCCGTAGTTATCATTAAGATGAGAGGCCCCGAAGAGGTCCGGATCAAAATAACACCCGAACAATGGCGCAGTTTGTGTGAAGATAATTATATGTGGATCAGTCCCTTGAAAAATGATGCCACACTACGACAACGATGGAGTGCCGATCCGTTGCTGAAAAAGTTAATCATGGATGCTCTGGATGAATCCCTGCCCGGACATACCCGACTCAATCCTCAGGTTATCCTGAATCGCTATGATTCTCTTATGGAACTTGCCGGCTTAAATCCCGGCCAGTTAAATGACGAACAGGCTCAGCAGGCCCTGGATGCCTACAACGTCATCTCCCGGATCAAGGAATCACTTAAAGAAGAATTTTTGCAGGATATCGTGGCAATTTCCCTCAAGTGGAGACAGGAGAACGAACGCCAATGGGAGATGAACAGCCAGGTGCTGGATACCTTCATTACGTCTTATAAACAAAAGATTAAAAGCTCACCCGAACCCTGTCCCGACTTAATCAATGCTGTCAATGGATTTTTAAAAACCCGGGCCGCTGTGGCTAAAATTGAACAGTTGTGGGCCAATGCCCGAAGCCTCGAAGGAATGATTTCCGACACCCTGCAAACCCAGAGGCAGGATCAGTTGGCAGCAATCCGACAGACTGACGGCTTTAATGATCTGCAGGAAAAAATTCTGGACTATATCGGATGGATACGCAGTAAAACCACCAGTGCCCGGGACTGGTATGATGCCATTATGCAGACATCCTTTCTCTCCGATAGTCTCAACCGCCAGTGGCAAACACGACGGGGTGCTCTGTTAGATGGTGTTCAACTGAAAGATTTGGAAGATAATGTAAGCCTGTATATTGAAATAAAAGACAAGGTGGAAGGCACCCTGGCCTTCTTTGAAACATTAAACGACGATAAACAGCTCCCCCGAAGATTTCTCCGGCCGGATGAATCAGGATCAGTTCTCCAATGGTCGGAAGTATTGGAGGACAAGATAGCACAGGCCCGCGAGGACGCCCTGCAACATGCCCTGAGCAATACACTATGGGATGAAGACATTCCACAACTGCAGGACCCGGACGACTGGCAGAATGTCTGTAAGGACTACCGGCAACTGCGGGATAAGGCGGTTCAACTGGTTAAGGATTGCAGCCGTATCCGGAAAAATCTGCAAAATTTATTTCTGCTGGACGATCGACCGGAAGCGAACGCGCCAACCCTGAGAGAAATCTTTACACGCTGGAAGGATGATACGCTCTATGCTGAAGTGTTACCCCGGCCGGCCTTCCAGTCACTCCATGAACAAGTCGTGAAATTATTGGAAATAGAAAAGGAATCGGATAAAGACCGGCTGTTAAGGGAAGGCCTTTTAAATAATCAAAAACCCGAAGTGGTCTATGCCTGCTGGCAAAGATTAGGCCGCCTGGACGACCCGCCTTGGCCCCAATCTGACCAGGATTGGCTCAATGAGCAGGAGTTGCAGAGCCGTTTGGCCGTTATATACCAGCCTCTGGGATCACCCCGAAAAGAATATCTCGAACTGGAACTCAAAGAGCAGGGCCGGCGCCGCCATATTAATGTGTATGCAGTCCAGATCCAGAGACTTTCTGAACAAATGGAAGGAGAAAATATCCTGAGCGACTTTAAACGCTTTACCAGGGACTATTATAAGTCGCTCGCAGATCTCGATCCCGAAAAAAGACTGGAAATGTCAGGGGAACTGGAACAATTATCAGAGGCGCTGGTCCAGTATCTCCTGAGTGACGACTGGCAAAATGTCAATAAAGCGTATTTCTTCAGCGATAGTGAAGTATATCGTCAGGGTGATGAGGAACTGACCATTGACAGGTATCGTAACTGGCTCGATGAAGTGGGCCGGTATCAGATTATACCCGATCCGCGCGACGAATGGCCGGAAGTGGTTAAGGTTATCCAGGGGGCTATTGATCAGATGCCCGCCGAATTTGACCGGCAGGGCTTTATTGAAAAATTCCGGGAAGTCACCGACCGGCTTGATCAATTACAAAATAAAGAAGATATCCCCGCAGTCCTTAAACACCAGGCAGAGATCGATTCCGCGGATACTCAGCTAAGACAGTTATTAGCCCGGATCAAACCGACGCCGGAGAGAATTGAGGCGTTTATAGCCGAAGTCCGACAGGCTCAGGGCGTTCCCGATGTATTTGTTGTGCCGGTTTGGCAGCGCATCTCCGGCGTCATTGAACAACAGGTGCGCCCGGACCCGAGTTTCTGGTCTTTAAAGGTTAAAGTCGATAGCGTCAAAGCCGGCTTAATCACCCTGGAAACAGAAACGTTTGAACCCCTGTCTATAACCGCCCCTGCGGACAGACCCTGGATTAAGGAACTTATCCGTATCGCCGGGGAAAACCGCCGGAAGGTATTACAGGAAGTTATCAGCCAGATGGTGTGGAGCGATTCGATCCCGGACCTGCAGGACAAGACTTTTGTCGATAAAGTCAATGAACTTAAAGAAGGTTACCGCCTGTGGTTCGATTTGAATGAATTAATCGCCGATTATTATCAGATAGAAAATTGGCTGGATTTATATTATCTTCCCCGGGATAAACCGGACGCCGGCCGGGTGACCATCAACGATAATGTTAATAAATGGCGGGAACACGAACTCTTACAGAACGCCTCCGTCGCCGCGGCACTGCAATCGCTCAACGGCCGGATTTCAGATCTGAATGAGATTTTAACCATAACCGACAGGCAGACTCTGATGGCACGCCGGCAGACTCTTACCGATGACATACCCCAGATTCAATATGCCTTATGGCGCAGAATGGGAGATTTAACCGATCCACTCTGGCCCGCCGGACTTACCGAGCGAGACCTTGACCGAAACATCCGTACCCGGCTGGGTCAGGCCTACAAACTTATTCAAGACGTGCCCCGACAACAAACGCTTCTGGCCGAACTCGAGACTGAAGGATTAAGGCGGGATATGATATTTGAACGAGCGGAAATTCGCCGATTACAGGAAATCATAGCGTCCGCTGCTCGTCAGGGGGATGATAAAATCCTGGCCGCATTTAATGAGTATGCCAAAGACGCCGCGAAAAAAGATGATCTTGATAATCTGGTCGCCGTACGTACCCTGGCGCAGGAGGTAAGCACGTTTATCACCGGTGACTGGCTCAGCCGCGTGGAACAGAACATATTCAGGGCTCAGGGTGAGGTATATCGCCGGTTTGGCGCAAAGGCGGATGAAAACACCTATCGGGCCTGGCTTACCGAGGCGGCTGATTATTACCGGCTGGAACCTGACCCGCGCGCGAAGATTGACTGGAACCAAAAACTGGCGGATCTGAAGCT
>JAFGHE010000089.1 GCA_016930295.1 Sedimentisphaerales bacterium | reverse complement strand
TTGTTCCGTTACTGGAGACGGTACGCAGGGACAACTGCCCGACATGGAAGGCATATTTTGACTTTAAAGAATCTTACGCACGTTATGTGCAATACCTGATCTCGCGGTATGGGGCGTATAATATCGTCTTCAGCGGAATCCATCTCGACTGGATCCCCAAAGAATACAGCCTGACCGCGGACGAGTTCAACGAGGCACTGACATATCATCTTAAAAAATATGGTCCGCTGCCGTTTGGCCAGCCGCACACGACCCTGATTAACGATTCTACCTATACCCAGTTCGGCCATGGCCGGGACTGCCCCTGGCTGACCATGCACAGTGTGGGTAACAAGCCGCGCGATCATGGTTTTTACCCGGCCCTGGAGGAGTTGTTTAAGCTGGAACCGCCATACCCGGCCATCAATTTTGAGCCGTATTATACCGGCTGGGATCATGAAATTAACCGGCCCAACGGCGAACGCCCCCCGGCCGACACCCTGCGCGATAACTATTTCGCACGGGCCCAGATGTACGGCTCGGTTCTCTCCGGCGGGCTATCAGGACATGTGCACGGCACGGCCGCATATGATATTACCACTACCGGCGAGCCCGCCGGCATGCGGCCCCATATCTGGGATGCACTAAGGTACGAGTCGGGTAACTATATGCAGCATCTGAAGGCGTTTATGTTATCCGAAGGCGACAGGTACCAGCAATTACAACTCGGCTCACACGATATACATCCGCGCAAGGCTTTCAACAGCCCGGAAAGAGGGCTGGACGGCTGGGCGTTCATGATGACTACCCCGGAGAAAGACCTGGCCCTGCTCTACTTTGAAAACCGTTCCGCCTCAGCCACCCTGAGCGGATTTAAGCCGGATACCTCCTATCGGTTCCAGTGGTTTAATCCACGCTCCGGCCATTGGCATGACAGCATGGCCATTACCTCAGATGCTCAGGGAAACCTGAAACTGCCGGGATTCCCCAGGTCACGGGATCTATCCACCACCGACTGGGCAGCTAAAATCCTTGAAGGACGGTAACTTTATTTTGGATTTTAGAATTTTAATATGGGACAAGAGCATGCTTATGCTGCGCAAAAGCATGCCACCCAGAGTACCATTTAAAAAATTTAGTCGGCAGTAAAGACTATGGTAGTGATCGAGTTTGGACGCAGGGGCAGGGGGCCGGATGCGTCGAAACTGCCGGCAGGGAAACATTTTTCTATCAGGTTGGATCGGTAGATTTCCCCTTTGGATATCGAAAAGCCGTCAACCGACAGGTCGAGCGGAATCGTCCCGATTTCGGTAGTATTGATAATAACCACAGTCAGTTTTTTATTATCCGGGCTGATATAGGCCGAGATTCTTACGTTATCATAGTCCGAGGCGGCGTCCACACGCTGCCAGCCGGCATCAATGAATGCGGAAAACTGTTTGAAGGCATAGTAGGTATGCGAAATCGTGTAAGAACTCGGGTCTTCCAAACTCACCAGCCCCGTCCCGTACCCCCAGAATAACTCCCAGTAGATATAGGCGGCCACGCCTTCCACGGTCAGGGAATTATGCATTACCAGCGCGGTATTTAATGCGTCGGTCCACGGGCCGGGCTGGTGCTCGAACTCCGTCTGGAACAGGGGCTTGTCGCTGTATTTAAACTGGATTTCCTGCATCATGGGAATATACAGGTCGGGCGCCGCACCACAACCGGAATTTTGGTCACCGTCTCCCTCGCAATTATAAAGATGGTGAGCGTATCCATACACATGGGATAAATCGTCCAGATTATAGATATACGCTCCCAGTCGGTTTAAACCGGATGTTTCCGGAGCAAGCATCTTCGGCATGGATGAACCCATTTCCTTATGGAGCTTTTTCCAGACCGCTTCAAACGCCGCATCGTACCCGGCCATGGTCGCTGTCTCGGTCGGCTCAAACAGACATGAATCCCAGCCGGCCAGGTAGTCCACCTCATTCTGGATATTGAGGTAATCCACCTTGACTCCCGCTTTTTTATAGGCAACCAGGCTGTCATACCACCACTGGGCGAACTCATCGTACACGTATTTACCATCGATCTTCTTGAGCGTGCCGCCCACGGTTCTGTCCTCGCTTTTAAGATAGGCCGGCGGCGACCACGAGGACATCATAACCTTCAAATCACGACCCAGGGCCGCCTGGCCGCCTTTGACTATTTCTACGGTTTCCTTAAAGGAATTTTCCTCCATGTCATAATTGTTTCTGATACGGAATATATCCAGGCTGAGGTCCTTAAAGAGAATTTTAAAGAGTTCATCCTTTTTCTCATGCTCCACGAACTCCATGGTGTAATGGGCGCCGCCGGCGCCAAAACCTTCTATCATCTGGTAGCGTTTATTGACATCGATCCGGCCGGCCGCGCTGGATTTGACTGCAGGCACGGGCCCAACATCCGCAGCCGGCTCGTCAGCACCCGGTTTCAGACCATATACCTTCATGTCATCCACATATATAATAACCTCGGGCGCCGGGCCTTCAACGTAAAGGTCCAGCACGGATAAGGAGCCATTGACATCCAGGGTAAATTCACCGGAGAGTTCAACCCACTCGTTATTATTAGCCGTGGCCGTGGCTGCGTTATGGTAATTAGTGCCGTCGCCATCCTGCTGCTCGAACGATATCATTACTGAATCGGTTGCAGTGTTATCAAGTCTGACCCAACCGGATACATGGTAAGTTTCTCCTGCCACCATTTTATCCAGCATGGATTGTTTTATTCCCTGCCAGGTATCGGTTCGGGCATATGCTTTGGCGGCGGCCGAACCGCTGTGAATAGGTGATGAAACCGTATCAATAGGACAACTGCGTCCGGACCAGCCGGTATCTCCGTCTTCAAAGCCGGGGTTGACCAGGACATTGACCTCGGCCGGCGCAGCTTTCTTTTGCACACCCTCAGGGGAGCCGGCCACATCGGGCAGAGAATCGCCGGGCTTGGCCTCATAAACATTTATATCATCCACGTATAGTATGACCTCCGGCTCCGGACCTTCGATGTACAGGTCCAAAACAGATAAGGCGCCGTTGACCTCCAGGGTGAATTCCCCGGTAAGTTCGGTCCAGTAGCTGTCATTAGCCGTGCCTGAGGCAGCATTATGATAATTAGTGCCGTCGCCGTCCTGCTGCTCGAAGGATATCATGACCGAATCACTTGAGGCATTTTCCAGCTTTACCCAGCCGGAGACGCGGTAGGTTTTTCCGGCCACCATTTTATTCAGCATGGACTGCCTTATTCCCTGCCAGTTATCGTATCGGTCGTACGCTTTGACGGCGGCCGAACCACTGTGAACCGGCGATGAAACCATATCAATAAGACAACTTCGACCGGACCAGCCGGCGTCGCCCTGCTCGAATCCAGGATTATCCACCAGATTAACGGCGCCACAAGCAGTTGTCGTTGACACTAACATCAATAATAACAAAGATTTACATAAGCCAAAAAAAGACATCCTGATTCTCCTTATACAAAAAAATACTAAGGTTAAGACAAAAGCGTAAATTTTGATGGTTCCGTATAGTATCAGACAAGCCACTGATATGCAATACCTTACCTTTTTCTGGTCCCCTTTCCCCTTTTTTCGCAAAAAAATCTTTTCCCTGTAATATTTTACTTTCCAGTACGACATCATGGGTGTGGATAAGTGTAAGCCACGAGAATGATTTTGGACCATATTATGAAAGGAGAAAGAATCATGATTAGCAAATGGCTCAAAACAGGATTTGTGATTGCTGTAATTGCTTTATTAGCAGGGGGTTTGTTCTTTGGCCAGGATATGGTCAGCTACATGCGCAGCTCGGCCCGGAGCGTTCAATCGGCGGTTAAAGATAACGTTCCGATCGAATTCGAACTCCGTCGCGCCAAGGATACACTGGAAGAGATTATCCCGGAAATGTATGGAAATATCCGGCTGATCGCCCAGGAAGAAGTGGAAATCGCCAATATCAAGGCGGATATCGCTCAATCCGAGAGAAGCCTTACCGACGAGAAGGCCGGTATCGCTAAGTTGCGTGATACACTGGATATACATACGGCCAGCTATACCTTCGGCAGTACTGATTATTCGCGTGAACAGGTGAAGGAAGAACTGAGCCGTCGGTTTGAAAGGTTCAAAGAGGCCGAACTGGTCCTGGCAAGTAAGATGAAACTGTTGGAGGCCCGTGAGAAATCACTCGCCAGTGCCATCCAACTGCTGGAACGTACGCGCAGTCAAAAGCGTCTGCTGGAAGACAAAATCGAAGGGCTCACCAGTCAGTATCGGCTCCTCCAGGCCTCTGCCGTGGGATCCAGTATTCAGGTCGATAGCAGCAAACTGGCCCAGACGGAAAAAATCATCCAACAGATTCAAAAGCGTCTCGATGTGGCCGAACGCGTACTGGCTCATGAAAGCAAATTCGTAGAAACGATTGAGCTGGAAAACATCGATGAAGCGGATCTGGTCACCCAGATTGACGAGTATTTTTCACCCGTCCCGAAAGTAAACAGTCCTGAAGTAATCAAAGAGACCGGCGAAGTCTGCAAGGTTGAAAACTCCTTATAAACCGGTAGGGGAACCAAACCCTATCGGTTTATTCCCCCTGATTTGCGTTATTCGCAGGGAACTGGTAAAATAAGTGAATAAGTGAGTTCAGTTTGAATCGTCGTTATTCCGGCAGCGAGATGTTGCTATCAACTGGAGAGTGAACCGTGCTTATCTTACGAATAAAACAAGCTGAGTGTGCTCTGGCCGACGGGCGTCTGGAAGAAGCTTATAACCTGGCCCGGATTGAAGATTTCCGCGAGCACCGCAAGGGTCAGGAGATTATCGGGCGTTTGGCACGAACACTGGCCCAGCGGGGCCTGACGCATCTGGACCAGGGGCGGCTGCCGGAAGCCCTGGCCGATTGCACCAAGGCCGAAACCCTGGCCGGAAATTTACCTGTTGTGGTGGAACTGCGTAACGCCATTACTGAACAAAGCCATAACAAACGCCAGTTACAGCAGCAGGAAGCTCTCAAGCTGGATCAGGCGCGCAAACATATTAATAACGGCTGGCTTTCCACCGGCGAAAAGATGCTGCAAAGCAGGGCGGGCAATGGTGGGGCGGCTGATCTGCTCCTGGAGCAGGCGGCAGCCTGGCGTCTTGAGATTGAGACGACCATCCATAAGGCCCGGGAATCTCTGGAGCGGAACGATCTGCAAAGCGCGATAAAGCTGGTTCTTAACACGGGACCGGCCCGGGACCAGAATAAGGAACTGGCCCGGCTGTTTACGCATATAAAAAAACTGGCAATAACGGAGATACGCGATAAGCTCCAGCAGGGTCGGGTTGACCAGGCCCGAATGTTATTGAATATAGCCCAACCTCTGGTCAATGAAACCCTGGAGCTCCAGGAGTTAGAGCGGTCAATCAGGCATATTAACAGGATTTGCCGGGACATTGAAACAGGCCGGGCACATGAAGCCCGGCAGCGTCTGCGACAGTTAAAGACTGTTCTGCCTGAGGCCCACTGGCTCGATGAGGCTCTCCAGCAGGCCGAGCAGGCCGCTCATTCGCTGGAGGCCTTACGCAGTGGGCCTCTGGGTTTAGCCGGGCTGGGTCACTCGGATGACATGGAGGACAGTCATGACTCTTTTAATAATAATAATCTCTCAGATAAAAAAGTCGTTCGCGACAATAAGAGGCACATGAATAATTTTGAGGCCGGGATGAATAATAAGGGCTTGCATTTGAATACGTCGGAGTTGCCGGATACATTTGTGATTCAGATAGACGGAGCCGGCAGCTATCTGGTCTTACGCGATGCAAAAGTAACCGTAGGTCCGATCAGCTCTTCCCGGAAGCCACAGGTAGGATTGGTGGCAGAACCCAATTTGCCGGTGGTAGCCATTGAACGAACGGACGGCGATTATTTCCTGCGTTCGCAGCAGGCGATACAGATAAATGATAAAATTATTTCAGAAAAACTTCTGGCCGGCGGGGATACTATTATGCTTTCTGAAAGATGCCGGTTGAAATTTCAGGTACCCAATGCCGCCAGTACCACGGCGAAACTTTCTTTTAACGGAGCACGTCATCCCAGGCTGGACATCAGGGAAGCGATCCTTTTGGACCGGGAACTGGTGGTTGGGCCCGGCTCCTCAGCGCATATTCGCACCGAACGCGCGGAGTGTAAGCTGGTTTTAATGATGCAGGAGGGTAGATTAGTGTGTAAAACAAAGGAGTATATAAAAATAAATGGCCAAAACCAGGATAAAAACACCGCGCTGCCCATGGAAACGCCTGTACAAATCGGTGATATTTCCCTGGTTTTGACACGGATTTGATTAAGAAATGCACATCCGGCTTCGTCTTTTGACTTCGCCGTGACAAGAAGGCACATTGTAAAAAAGTGTAGAATTTATTTAAGGGAAGAATATATTTACATTAATCATATAAAGTAAGAAAAGAATGGCAGACGAAAATGGATAATTTTCAATTTAAATATGGAGACCGACCTTTAGAAGGTTATACGATTCAGCGGGCCGCGGGCCGCGGTGGATTCGGCGAGGTGTATTATGCTCTCAGCGACAGTGGTCGGCAGGTGGCCTTGAAAACCATCCAGAATTACGAGCAGATAGAACTGCGCGGGATTCGTCAGTGCATGAATTTGAAAAGTCCGCACCTGGTGACCATATTCGATGTCAAGCATAACGCGGAAAATCGACCGTTTGTGATTATGGAATATGTATCCGGCCCGTCGCTGCGCCAGCTACTGGATGACGCACCCGAGGGTCTGGGCGAGCAAAAGGCGGCGTTCTTCCTGCGGGAGATAGGTAAGGGACTATCATTCCTGCATGATTGCGGTATTGTACATCGTGACCTCAAGCCGGGTAATATTTTTTATGAGAACGGGTATGTCAAGATTGGTGATTATGGATTGAGCAAGGCAATCAGCAGCGGAGCGCGAAGCGAACAGACTATTACCGTTGGGACGGTACATTATATGGCGCCGGAAATAGGGGCGGGCTGTTATGATCGCAGTATTGATATATATGCGTTAGGTATTCTGTTATATGAGATGCTGACCGGTCAGGTGCCGTTCTTTGGTGCCAGTCCCACGGAAGTGCTCATGAAACACATGTCGGCTGAGCCGGACCTGAGCCATGTCAGTGACACGTTCGCCCGTGTTATCCGTAAAGCCCTGGCAAAAGATCCTAACGACCGTTACACAAGTGTTCAGGAGATGGTCGAGGATGTGTTTGGTTCCGAGCATGTCCGGCAAAGTGTTTCCCATTTTTCCCCGGAGAGCCTTTCCATGGTAGCCAGCCGGGTGGCGGGCAAAGCCGTATCACCAAAAACACCACCGCCGTTCAAGCCGGAATCAGATGAGAAGCAGCCGCCTAAAGATCCCTTTGAGCGATTAGGCGGCAAACTCGAACGTATCGGTAACAAACTCGATGGTTTTGGTGACAAAATCGGACGGGATGTATCGGATAAATTCAGCCGGAAAATAACCGAACTGGGGGGCCAAAACGCCACTGTGGACCCATCCCATGATCCAATCACAGAGAAACAACGAAAAAATCTGGCCCGGATTTGCCTGTTGACCGTATCGTTGGCAGTGGGAGTCATCCATCTGAATAAGTCAGGAGATATTTTATTGCCTGCTATTTTTACATTCGTGATGGGTTGGGGTTCGTCTCTGGGTATCCGGCTGGCCCGTTTCCAGTGGTTTAACAAAATGGAAACGGAAAAGGGGTGGCTTCGTAATCTGTTAGTAGGGGGATGTGGTCTTGCATTAGCCACGGCATCTGTCATGGTATTTTCTCTGGTTTCCTGGCCGTTTTTCGGATCAAGATTTCTTCAGTCGCAATCTCAGGTATGGCCCGGATTTCCCTTTATTATCGCGTTATGTTTGATCAACTGGTGGAAGCTTACCTCGCCCACCCGAAACTTCCGGGTTTCGCTGGGGCATACTGTAATAATAGGGATGCTGGGATTTATAGTTGCTTCTATATTTGAAACGGATGTTTCCCTTGTCATAGGAGTATTGGCCGGGACCATGCTGGCTGTCCAGATTGAAAGTCCATTCATATCCAAAGAACTCCATGGTGTTGCTCAAAGGGGAGCGACACTCCATGGCCGGGACTACCGGCACAATGCAGCCGCTCAGGCCCCGGGGCACCCGGAGCCAGGCAGATCGAGAAGGGCCCGCACCTTACGACCTGACCGCACGGCTGACAGGCCGGCTCAAATGATATCGCCGGTAATACGTATGCTCTGGCTTATTGGATTTTTTATCAGTTTAGGCGCCGGGCTTCTGCTGGTAATCTGGTCAGGTATAGGCGATCTGGGTGAGGATGAATTTGTCGTGGCGATCTCATTTGGTATAAATAGTATGCTCCTTAGCCTGTTATGCCTGATAAAAAGTTTTTGCAAGGTATTTACCGGCTGGTATCGTTATCTGATCAAACCGGGGATATTACTGGTTTGTGTTATGGCAATTATCACCGCCAGTATCAGTATGGGATGTATGAATTTGGTAGAAGACGAACTGATGATGGCGCTGTTTTTTATTATTTTTCCCAGTATTTTATTCCTGATTGTATTGTGTATTCCCGGTAAAACCGTGGAAGGAGTTATTAAGAAGTCAGAACCTGTCTCGCCGACGATACGGGCAACCGATATGGTATCACCCTGTAAACGTGTCTGGGCCCTGATTCTTTCCGGGGGGATGTTATTCTGGATATGTGGTTTGCATCGATTTTATGTGGGAAAAATCGGTACGGGCATTCTCTGGCTGGTGACATTTGGGCTTTGTGGCGTCGGCCAAATTATAGATATTATTATGATTCTGACCGGTAATTTTAAGGATAGATATGGTTATCCTTTAAAGATTTGGGAAAGTGAGAGTGAATTGAGACGTCCGGAACAACGACCATCCGAGGCGGCTGCCCCCATTGCAAACGGACCGGGATTCGCAGCGCAACCGGTCTCCCCGGCCCCGCCGGATCCAACGCCTATGCAACCTCAGGTCGCTGTAGCCGGTGTTGATTATACGACTCCCACCATGCCTTCGGCTTCCAGTATGCATCTTACGATGGCTTCCATCAGGGATTTTCATCCCCTGGCATTCCTGTATTCGGGGATGGGGACGATTTTGTTACTGGCGGCATTCCTGTTCGGACTGGCCCTGGCTGTGCATTTGCCGGACATCATTGCCTCCGGCGTGATCGATGACGGGCTGGCCCAGGAAATTGAGACAGAACTCGGATTTGCCAACTGGCCTTCTCTGGCCAGACAAACCGGATTAATCGTTGCTACCGTGTTATTACTGATAGGGCTGTCATTGAAGATAATGGGCCGGCGCCATCATGGCCCGTCCTATATGCTGCGGGCCGCGATTGGATGTCTGGGGGTTGTTTTTGCCTTGTCACTATTCTCTGACGCTACCAGCATGGTGAATTGGGAAACCTTGAAATATATACCCAACTCGGGTCAGATAGTGGATGAAGCACTACGAAGTGTCAATTCTGAAAAGGCTCTTATCGCGGGTGTGTTATTTATAATTTCCATATTAATTATGGCCTGGCCGGCCAAAAACAACCGCGCTATTCCCGCTCCGGCCGGCGCCGGACAAGACCACGGGCAAAGCAATAATCACAATCATTCATCCTCACCTGATGAGGGACAAAATCTGAAACAATCGTATGAGGGGAAGGAGAATTGACATGGCAATACGATCTGTAGAAGGATTATCATTTATAATTCTACTTCTCCTGATGGGAGCGATAGCGGCCCTGGTATTGCGCAAGGACAAGGTTGGGAAAAGGACCCTTCCCGTTCTGGGGGGAGTAGTTTTTATTTTAATTTTATCCAGATTTATTGGTGTCAATATAATCCATATTTTTTCAGAAGCCTTTAAAGTATTCCCACAGGTGGGAATGGGTTTCCCTCGAATATTTTTATTAATGATACCTGCCGGAGTTTTGATAGTAGTTATGACTAAAATGAACAAACCGCAACGTTATTGGATCCTGGCAATTCTGGCCGGAGTACTATGTATGATAGTAGTATTGGCTTTCTATACCCCCCAAAGAGTAACCTATATGGAGAGCATTGATACTTATCACCCCGATGCGCAAGTTGACACCAATATTGTCCTTAAACAGTCCGACCAAAAAGATTCGATTGTATATATCGATGGTCCCTCTGTCTCAATGACCGGTAACGGAGAGGGTTACCAGATACCTACCTATCCGGAAGTCTGGAGAGGGGGTGTGGAGCAGGAATATCCGGCGGATGTGTATCCTTCGATATCTGCTGCCGCCCAGGGATTGGGACGGAAAATCAATGATATGCTGCTAGCTATAACAACGGGATCTGGCAAAGCAAGTAGAATCCAGGTGACTAGTGGCGATATGAATAAGGAAGTTGCCTCAGAAATTCTGCACTCCGTGGGACATGGCCTGCGTAGTGCAGATAATAATTTACATATTTCCGTAGATACGGTCGTACAGGACAAACCTATCGAGGAGATCGATCAATCGGCAGCTACCGTCGTTGTTGATATACATATCAGTCAAACCAAAATTTTTCATGATGGTCAACATGACCTGTTTACGCAGCGGAGCGGTACCCTGATAGCCGAGATATCCGGCCCGGCCGGACGGATTTCCACTTCGGTCGAGTTTGTGGAAAAGCCGTGGGTGGATGACTGGTCCGGTTTTATTAATACCCAAAGCGGCCGGCACTGGATTCTGGCTCAGTCTCAGACCGCCTGTACCGCAGAAGGGGAAGCACGACTGCAGGCCGAACACGACGCCTGCCAGCAGTTGATTACGCTATTGCCGGATTTGCGCCAACGGTTGCCGGGCTTGAATATACCCATGACAATGACTCCCATGCAACTTAGGAGCCGGAACCTGGTTGTAGATCAGTTTGCCCAGAGCTTTCAGGGTTCTTCAAGTCCGATCTGGCGGGAAGCCTTGCTGATTGATGCTTCGCCGGGAAAACTGGCCGGAATCAGTCAGCAAATAGCCCAGGCTGATACCCGGTTTCGCCAGACGTGGTCCTATCGGATAGTTTCTTTGGCCGGAATGCTGGTTGTTATCTGCGTGATCTATTTCTTTCTGAATATGGCGACCCGGGGCTATTATACCTGGGCCCTGCGCCTGGCGGCCATCGGATTAGTGCTGACTGGAATTATTATTATCATAAATCATGATTTTAAAGTTTTTGGCCACGATTCCAATCCTTCTGTTAAAATCATGGAACCGTTACCCACCGGTGTGGAAGTCATGGAACGCAGCGTAGTGGTAAGCGGGGGACGGGAAATGCTGGATAAAATTAACTCCATAGTGACAACAATAAGCCTGTCCTTACCGGATAGAATCAAAGGCCGAATCGTTAATTATCAAAAGCGACCCGGAAAATTTCACCAGGTCATCAATATAAACGCGACTGCAGACGAACCCGTCAGTATCGAGCGGGGCAGTGACGGTACGGTCTTTTGGGAAAAGGATCCCCAGACCGGTTACCGAATTATGACCGGAGAGGAAAAAGCCATTACTCAGTTGATGTATCGTATCAACTTTTTGACGGATTATGACCAACGATTTAAACAGATTGAATGTACAGGCAGGCAGACTATTTCCGGAGAAGATTGTTACAAAGTCGTTCTTACTCCCCATCAGTCACGTCCTCTTACCGTCTATTTTTCTGTAGAAACAGGTCTGGTGAAGAAACTGGAATATTATGAAGTCAAACCTCATATTGGCTCTATACTCGTGAAGATGGTATGCAGTGATTATAGATATCTAAACGGTATCCAGATACCCTATCGCTTTGAAATCGAATCAGATACCAAAAGCACGGTTATTGTTGAAAATTATACCTATAACGTAGAAATACCGGATGATGAGTTCGAGTTGCCTGTGGAAGTGAAGGACCTTCTGAAAGTCGAACAGGAGAATAAGGCTGAACAGTGAGAAAGTATAATACAGAAAATATGGTCTTCTGTCTCCGCAGGAATGACATTTCTTAACAAGGGGCAGGTTGCCACCCTTGTCAATAAAGTGTTTGCATCGGTGGTAGGGGGGTGTTAG
>JAFGHE010000088.1 GCA_016930295.1 Sedimentisphaerales bacterium | reverse complement strand
TCAGCGGCCAGCAGCATTCTTCCAGCAGTGACGAATACACGCAGGCAATTGTGGACCTGAGTTCTTACACCGGTCCGATCCGGATTCGTTTCCGGGCGGTGGCGGCCGGCGGCAGTCGCGGTGATATGGCTATTGATAACATCGAGGTCACCGGCAGCCCGGCGCCCTGGTTATACGGTGATTTTAATGACGATGATACCGTGGATATGGATGACTTGCCGGTATTCCTGGAATACTGGCTTGTATCAGACTGCGGCGATTTAGACCTGAATGGCGATTGTGTTATCGATCTCGATGAATTTTCGGAACTGACCCAGAACTGGCTCAAGTAATATCTGAGATGACAGGCATTTGAAAGAAACAGATGAAATTAAAAACAACTCTCTGAGATATTTTGTGTTACAATTAGTAGTGTTATGCAGGAGTATATATTAATGCAATCGGACATGAGTTTAGGCAACGGACACAGAGTAGAAATTCTGTCAGTACGGTTAACTATATTGTTTGTGGTGGGTATGGTTTTTTATTCCATCACACCCCTTTATGCCGGACTGCCCTGGTTGCATGCCGACGGTAACCGCATCAAAGACCCGGCCGGGAATGTCGTGGTGCTCCGAGGTGTTGATCTCATTGACATAGGTTTTCTGGAGGAGTGGCAGGGA
Organism: Sedimentisphaerales bacterium; assembly: GCA_016930295.1. Classification (GTDB taxonomy): domain Bacteria; phylum Planctomycetota; class Phycisphaerae; order Sedimentisphaerales; family SM23-30; genus JAFGHE01. The sequence continues at coordinate 23,933 of JAFGHE010000088.1, read as the reverse complement.
GGCGTCATTAATATGATTGACGCGCTCACGGACCCTTGTGACCCGCAGGGCAATTATACCGGTTGGAATACCAGAGTGCTCAGGCTGGCAATTGTGCCTGCTGACGCTGACGGCGCCGGAAGCTGGCCCAATCGTTTTGATCCGGGTAATAATGATTTCTATAACACTATTCTCCGGCCCGCAGTTGACTATTGTGCCTCCAAGGGTGTTTATGCCATCATTGACTGGCATTATGTTGATGACACGTTTGCCCATGTTGAAACGACATCGGCGTTCTGGGAGTATATGGCGCCGCGTTTTGCCAATGACAGCCATGTTATTTTTGAACTGTATAATGAGCCGATTAATAACGTGGGTAACGATACCAACGACTGGCTGAGTGTTCGGACGGATATGCAGACCTGGATTGATATTGTGCGTACGTATGCGCCTAATAATCTTATTCTGGTGGCCGGGGCAAGCTATTCGCAGATTATCGGGCCGGCCGCGACGTATCCGGTAAGCGATCCGGTAGGGAGTAATAATATAGCTTACGTATCTCATCTGTATCCCGGCCATTGGCTTAACCAATGGTTGTCGTCCTGGTATAAGAATAATGTAACGACCTGTGCCGCGGTTCATCCGGTATTCATGAGTGAGTGGGGATTCAGCCAAAGCAGTTCTGAACCCGGCGAACTGGGTTACGGCACGATAACCAATTACGGCCAGCCCATCATGAACTGGGTGGAAGGCATGAAGATCAGCAGCACCTCCTGGGTGGCCAGTTACGACTGGTCACCTGCGATGTTTTTGTCAAATTATACCCTGCGCTGCGGAGAAGGCGAAATGGGTTGTTTTGTCAAGGATACTCTTTACCTCCGGAGGAACGATGACCAACCTGATACCACTCCTCCGGCGGCGCCGGCCGGCCTGGCGGCCACGGCCGGTGGAGGCGTGATTTCGCTGGACTGGAACGATAATGGGGAAAGTGACCTGGACGGCTACAATGTCTATCGTTCGACGTCTTCCGGCAGCGGCTACACCCGGATAAACGATTCACTACTGAGTAGTTCAGAGTATACCGACAACTATGTCAGCCACATGTTGACGTATTACTATGTCGTTACTGCGGTGGATATCGCGGCGAACGAGTCCGGCGTCTCGTATGAGGATTCTGCCACGCTCAATGACGGAAGCTTCGTACAACTTAGCTTCACAGATTTTGAAACAGACATGGGTGACTGGGTAAATGTTACCGGAGATGACACTCACGACTGGACCCGCGATTCCGGCGGAACACCGTCGTCCGGCACCGGGCCGAACTCCGGCGCCAACGGCAGTACGTGGTATGTTTATTTTGAGACGTCCTCGGGTAGTGGCGCTTATTATGCCGGTGAAACCGCATATCTTGAAGGTCCGGAGACTGACGCTTTCAATCGGCAACTTACATTTTACTATCACATGTACGGCGAGGACATTGGCACGCTCAATGTGGACGTATTCGATGGTTCCTGGCATAACGACATCTGGAACCTCAGCGGCCAGCAGCATTCTTCCAGCAGTGACGAATACACGCAGGCAATTGTGGACCTGAGTACATATACCGGGCCCATTCGGATTCGGTTTCGGGCAGTGGCGGCCGGCGGCGCTTACGGGGACATGGCAATTGATGATATAGAGATAAACGGCCAGGGAGCGTTATACGGCGATTTTAACGAGGACAATACCGTGGATATAGACGATATTCCGGCGTTCCTGGGATACTGGCTCGTGACAGACTGCAACGATATTGACCTGAATGACGACTGCCTTATCAATTTATATGAATTCTCGGAACTGGCGAAGAACTGGTTAAAATAGGCGTGTCAGGTTTTGACAGAATCATACAATTATGTTTGTACTTATAAAATAAGCTGAATTGCCGTCAAACCGGCTTCATCCAAGCCGGAATGATCGGCCATCTGAAAGAACCGGATTCTTATTGAATGGCCCGAAAGTGGTCTTCCACTTTCGGGCTTTTTTTAATGACTACATACAGATGGGGACTGCTATGCGGGAGACCAGATTCGAAAATTACCGCTGCAATGGAGCATGCCCAGCAGGTACAACATGCCCTCGTAGTAACGGTACTGCCCCGTCGGAATGGGAGCTTCCCAGAACGCCTTAACAAACTTTTGTGCCCGCGGATGGGTTGCCGCCAGAGAAGCCACAGCGTTCATGGCCACCAATCCGGTCGAATGGTCACTGTTTAATTGTCTGCCGTCGAGGGTAAAATGCATACCATAATCAGAGATGCCTTTGGAATCGAAAAATGCCTGGAGGCGATCGCTTAAATGCCTTTCCCGTTCATCTCTGGCCCACCAGGCCCAGTCGAAAGACCAGTTCATGGCGGTGCGCCACGCGTCAAAAAGAAAATGAACGGACTGGCTGTTCCATTCGCTCTCCCACGGCGAGCCGTCAAAATGGGCATACTCCGGGGACAGGGCTGTGACCGGATGCGTAGTCCACTGAAAGAATTCGCGACTGACCGAGGCCGCTTCCGTCCACAAGGCCTGGTCAACCGGCGGCCCCCACCGTGCCCACAACTCATAGAAAGCAGGCAGATGGTAAGACGGATCAGTAAGATTTTTTTCAATGGCCTTGATATTGGGAGAGAAACGGATCATTTTGTAATCCGTATCAAAAATGTTCCCGGCTGTCTGGATTCCGGCTATGGTCTGACCCGTGATAAGTTCGCGGTCCTTCATGTCGCAGAGAAGCCGCTCAGCCTCGGCGTGGTAATTGTAAATGCCGCTGCCATTGCCCCAGCGGGCCGCGGCAAAGTATAGAGACATTACGAAATATTCTTCCCCATCCGGCGCCGGCATCTCGTCGTTTGGCTGACCGTCGGTGGTTACGGACCACGCGAAGTAGCCCCGGGTCGGATGGTCCGGAGCATCATAATACATATTTGTCCTGGCCCAATTCCAAACGGCATCAAACTCGGCTTTTTTATCCAATTGCACCGAGATCATCATAGCGTAGGACAGGGCTTCCGAGCGTACATCATTATGATCGATGTCACAAATATAGGCGAGCGGCCCGTAGTCGTTGGCGCCGTCCGGATAATAAAAGGCCTCGTTCTCAGGATTGCCGTGGAATAATTGCTGGTATGCTTTGTTAATTTTCGCAGTGATTTCGTCCTGGGAATAACCGAGTTCCAGAAACAGATTGCGATAAATACCGGTGGCAAATGCGCCTGAACCAGTCGAGCAACTTCCAGTATTATTGGCGCTGGAATCAGCAAAACCATATCTGTGATAGCTTTCGGGCGGGCCGAGATAGGCTGGTTTGACACCGCCGGTATCGACGATGATCTTTTGTAATACGACCGCAGGATCGACCATCCATATCTTGAGGGTATGATAGCCAATCCCGGAGAGCTTATGCCTGGTCTTGATTTTACGAGCGTTGTCTCTGACGGACTGTTCCCAGTCGCGGTTACCGTTCTCAGCGTTAAAGTTCGCAGGCAGGATATCGATGATCTGGGGTGTCTGGTCGTCAAACGATATACCGTAGCGCAGACCCCGGCCGGGAACAAAATTCAGGGTAGGAGAAAAAATGGCCTCTACTTCAATAGACTCGGGATTGAACAGGTACATTTTATACTCAAGGCAGGGAGAATTCTGTGGTGGTGTGACGCTCTGGGCGGTCACGGGAAAGATGGTCATGGACGAGAAAGTCCGTCCCAGATCATTGACCCTTTCCCAGCAAACCTCATCGATATCGATCTTGCAGGTATAATGTTCGGCTTCAATCGAGACATACCCGTTTGCCTCGACAAATCCTTCTAAAGAATTTCTGGTTGGTTTTGATGGATTAAATGACTCGATTTTAATCGTCACCTCCTTATCGCCGGCGCCGACGATTTTTACTGACCCACTCGCGGCATCTTTGGGCGCCTTACTCCAGTCAACACTAACCCAAAGACGCAGTTGTCTACCAATCGTGCCATCCGTTTTACTCAGCAGTATCCAGGGGTCACTTGGTGTCGCTGAGAATTGAAACGGGGTATTTCCTTTATTAAACACATCGATATATTTTTTATCCTGAGTAAACACACTGAATTCCGGAAGGACCGGCTCTTTGGACGTGCCGGGCCAGGCCTCAGTGGAACCCTCGACGGCCACCCCCATTTCTGCCCGGGCAGGAACATTAAGCTCTTTGACCTCCGGCATTTTATTTCGTGGTGGCTGATTCCAGGAGGAGTAACCAATATGCGTCTGATCCATCATATGGTTCCATTTGCCATTTGCTATTTCCCGATGATAATAGTATGCCAACTCCGCGTCGGCCTGGAACAGATCCCGGGCCCGTGCGGCCAGGTCGTTGGTACCGGCACGTTTCTGACCGGCGTATAGTCGGTTCAAACCCACAGTAATATAGAGTTCCGTAACTATCTCGCTGGCCTTCGTGGGGTGCAACACCAGTTGGAAGAAGGCATCTTTGGCATCTTCGGGCAAATTGCTATAGATTTGCTCAGCTTTTGCTGCGATCTCCTTGAACCCGGCCAATACGGTCTGTGCCTCTTTATAATGGACAAGACTATAGGTGGTTGGTTCAAGCAGTTCAGGTTTGCGCCGCCCATTGTACCTGGAATATCTGGATATAATTTCCGCAATATCGGCTGCATATTCCGGTCCGAATTCGCGCTGTGCCCACAGGATAGTGTATTTGGATAATTTCTCTTTGGGCCATTGTTGGGGGTTCCAGGCCAAAGTCAGGAAAAACTCGATAGGGAATTCCATGGGCTTCAGATCGCCAACATTTACGATCCATATTTTATTGGCATCATAATGCCAGGCAAGGTTCATCTGTTCCCAAATCCTGGGGATCGGATTGGTATTGATCCACTTGTAAGACCGCGGTCCACCCACATAATCAAAATGATAGTAAACACCGGCGCCGCCACTCCTTTGTCGTTCGGCCTCTGTGGGCAATCGTCGGATATTACCCCAGTTGTCGTCGCACCAAAGCAGGATCACGTCGTCGGGCACGCGCATTCCTTTTTCGTAGTATTCCTGCACCTCTTTGTAGAGAGCCCAGACCTGTGGCACTGCAGCCAGATCAGGATTAATAATATCGGCGATGATCTTTCGCTGGTCGGTGACAATCCCTTCCAGCAAGGCGATATTAGTATCCCTGCTCATCGCCTCGTCGCCGTCGCCGCGCATGGCCAGCGTGATGATTTTTTCATAATCCCGGGTGCGGAGCAGTCCTTCGGTCCAGAATTCGCGGAGAATTTCAGCGTTTTTGGAATAATCCCAGGAACCCGGGCCGTGGCCGTCCCTTTCCCACTCTTTCCACGCGCGCATCATCGGCTCGTGATGCGAGGTGCTCATGACAATACCGTATTCATCAGCCAGCCTGGGATTCAACGGATCATCGGCATTAAATGCATTGTTCCACATGGCCGGCCAGAGAAAGTTGCCTTTCAGGCGGAGGATGAGTTCAAAGACTTTCGTGTAAAACCTGTGGTTGTAGTTACCGAACTTTTCGTGCACCCAGTTGGTGAGTGCCGGTGCTTCGTCATTGAGAAAAATACCCCGATATTGGACGGCCGGTTCTCCCTGTACATACCTGCCCGCCCTGATATAGAGTGTGTCTTGATGCCGGGCCGGCACATCGGCCCACCAATACCATGGCGAAACGCCTATCTGCTCTGACAGGTCGTATATTCCGTATATAGTACCTCGTTTGTCACTGCCGGCGATAATCAATCCGTGGGCAACGCCGGGTAAAGGATCCGGTACTACCTCAATGAGGAATGATTCCCATTTACCGGCGACGGGCGTGACATCGACTTTGCCATCTTTGATCAATTGGTCAATGATCCGGCTTTTTCCGATCGTGCCAATCATGACCACATTTTCCCCCAGGTTCGTTTCCTCGTGTGTAACCATGGGAGTGCGGTCTGTGACGCGTGTAATATCGGCCTGCAGGTCATTTGCGGTACGAATAACTCCCGGCCAGTCCTGCGCATCGACATAGAGGATTGCGACCTCGTCTTCATCCGCCAGGGGGAAACTGCCCTGGTTATAAACATGGTCCACATATTGATTCAGACCCAGGGCTAAAGCGTTATGATGAAAAGAAAAAAGGAATATTACCGTGACCAAAATCACTTTAATAAAACATGTAACTTTCATAACGAACCTTTTTCCACAAGCCGGAATACCCATGGGATAAAAACCGTATCATAATGCCCGATCGCGCGGGAAGTAGGATATTAAATTCTAACATCTTACTTCATCAAATCAGTCATAAAAGACTTTAATGACTTTGGGTCAATGGTAACGGTATTCGTCTTGTTTTGAAGTTCCTTAACATATTGTATCACTATTTGCGATAATACGGCGCCCGGCCGGGGATAAGCGGCCACGATATAATGGGGCCCCGGATGGTCTTCACCTGCTTCCAGTTCCCATTCAGCTCTGAGATTATCCGGAGTTATCAGGGAATTGCCATGCCCAAAGACAACCTTATCCATAAATTTATAGACTTCCTTACTTTCCTCGGCCATACCATAATAATCAAGAAGCTGGGCAAAAACATAATTGGAGGTCGTATAGACGTCTTGTCCCTGTTCTGATTCCACGGCTTCGCCTTCCCGGGTCCGGGCCATGGCCCAGCCCATGGTCGTCTGGTTATTGTCATAAATGGTCCTGAGGATTTGTTTAGCCCTTTCTTCCGGGATATAAGGCTCTTCTCCAATGGAGATCAAATACCACAGGGCATCCAGTTGGTTGGTCCAGACATCGGTGTTGGTTTCTCCGGAAACCGGGTCGTAACAGGTGATATAATATTGTAACCGGCGGCCGCTGTTGTTGGTTTCGTCCCGCCATAATTTCTCGAACATGGCAAAGGCTTTATCAAAGCTGGCCTGGTAAAGTTTCTGAGCAGCGTCATCTTTCATGATGCCGGCCAGTTTAACCAGGGCCTGGCATCCGCCCATGAACATAGTCACATCATAGCTATCCACGCCGAACAGGGTTAAATTATCAAAGGTATTCTTGACTTCGTCGGGATTCCCCTCGGGTACGCCGTCGCCGTCCACATCGAGCGTCATTAAATAATCAAAACCAAATTTCAGCGTTTCCCAGTTCTTTTTAAGAAATTCAGTATCGTCCAGGAATTTAATGTTGCGCAGCACCCTCAATACCAGCTTGGGGTAAAGATCGATCCAGTAATTATTATTGTACCAGGCGTAATCACTGACATTGCGCAGGGCATGGCCTTTGGGCATAGCGCCGACATCATGGGCCACGCTGCCCTTCACCTTGAACGAATCTCGTATCTGGGTCATCGAGACGCCTTCGTATTCTTCCGGATGGTTTTCATAATGCTGCCGGGCCTCATTAAACGAAGCGTGGAAATGATAATAGCGCGGCGCAGGATCTTCGGCCTGAATCGAGTCAATGAACCGCTGGCACAGTTCCTGTTCCACATCAGGAAAGAGCATCAGCAACACCATGGAATACCAATCCACGTCAGAGGGATTAATATAGGCGTAATCAAAACATTCCAGGAACCGGGCACTATCTTTACCCTCTTTATCTTCGATCCAGACGGCGGCATTGGACAGGGGAAAACTAAACTCGTTGAAAATCAAGCGAGCCACTCTCAGGGCCCCCTCCCTGTCACCCTTATAGGAAGGACTCTGCATGACCAGATCAAATATTCTGCTCTGGATAGCCAGGGTTCGGCTGAGCCATTCCGGATAATTGTCCAGGGCCAGTTTCGCCATATCCACGGCCCGGGCCTCTTTATCCTTGAAACTCCTGACATATTTACGTTCAAATAATTCCCCGTCAATAAACCACTGCTCGGGGAAGTCTAATACGATGGCAACCGGCACTTTTACGGTTTTTTTCGGTTCCAGAGTAAACTTAAGACTGACGGCGGCTCCGTAATCCTGTTTAATAATCGGATCTCTTTTCTCATAAAAACTCCCGTCATTATTCAACAATAAATCCTGTTTAAGCCTGTTGAGGCAGAAATAAGGCTGGGTATCAATGTCCACACCTTTGGTTTCCGGTACCGCGATAACCATGCGGTCCGGGCATTCGGTGCTGGCCATAACGACGCCCCTGACATTCGAGGATTTAAACTCTTCATGCACATGACCTTTTACGGGAGCGGCGCATACATACACCGTGTCCTGGTCGGTGGGTTTTAATTCCTTTTCCTGAAGATTTACCAGGGACGGTCGGGGTATGACTAACGTTACTTCCCGGATTTCACCGGTCGTATTTTCAACCTCATACTCCTCCACGCTAATCGGCATCAGGGCCTGGACATTTCCGGATATAAATGGGGAAATCATTCTTCTGGTCACATGCACCTTATCCAGTTTATAGGCCATTTCCAGTAATGGCGTAGCCATAGAGATGGAGATACACTCTTCGGAGACCGGAGGATGATAATAATTTTTCAGGGCAGGCACATCATCGGGCCCTTCTACGACCACGGGATCACGGGGCGTGAGCATAAAAATTTCGTCATCGACCCGGATAAACGGCGCCGAGGCCAGTTGAATGGCGTTCTGATTCAATAAAATCAGCCGGCCGGCATTATTGAGTCTATTGTATAATCCTTCGGGAGATAAACCGATGGAACAGGTCGGAGCGCCCTGCAGGGCGATGGTCTGAGGGAATTGCAGGGTTTTTGACATTCCCTGAAAATGAACCGTCATTTTATTCTTAACATAAATATCGGATATCTGTGCTCCTGAAATAGTAAAAGGGTCGCTAATTTTCAGTGTCTGCATATTACCTTTCCTCAAAAATTATATCATCCATAATCGGTGAAATCCGGCGGCCTCACGACCACCGTATCTTCATACACATCGGTGACACCACCGAAGGCTGGCAAAACTTTCATATCGGCCTTAAGGCCTGTATCAGACCAATAGACTCTTATCAACATATAGAATGTTCTGGTTTTTTTATCAACGGATCAGGATCCGCCCAGAGTAAACGGGTTTTTCTTCAGCGCCTTGAGCTTTTTCTCAGGAATTTCCTGCTGATCTCCCAGGGTAATGGGTAACTTCGTGGTGGGACATTGCTTGATTTTTCCAAACAGAAGATCCGTTGAATATCGGATAGAATCCGGGGTACCGCTGAAATGACAGACAACGGCATCCGCTTCCCTGGTGGTGCCTTCGATGTAGGGATAATTCGTCACCACGACGACTTTATGTCCTGCCTGTTTGAGCTTCTTGATAAGCAACTGGTTGTTACCTGTTTTGACAATACGGGCATAATAGTTGGTCATTACCACGATATCCGCCTGCCTGGCCAGTGCGAGACATTCTTCGATCTCATCTTCAAATGCCGAGAAGGCCGTATCGGCCAGGATAAGATTGGTGTTATGGCCGACCATGGCCTCGCAGAACATATGCGTGTGGTTATAGGGATCCTTACCGACAAATTCATAAGGAATGCGCTGCTCGATAACCAGCATTTTCTGTTTGGGATCCAGGGGCAGCGTATCGTTGTTGTTCCGCATAATGATCATAGCCTTTTTTGCGACATCCGCGGAGAAATCGATAATCTCCTTGCTGGTGGTAATGGCTTTGGTCTTTTCCGGGTCCTTTTTACCGGCTGTTTCAAACAGTCCCTGATCGTATTTCATTCTGAGAAGATGTGTGACGGCTTCATTGAGCCGCTCTTCGGAGATATCGCCGTTTTCCACGGCCATTTTAATACCAAAGAAACACTGTGAGCGGGACTCGTCATCGGCCTTTAACAGGATGGTATCGACTCCGGCCATGATGGCCATGGCGCACGCCTGAGGGAGGGGCCATTTTTTCAGGATCGCCGCCATCCCGATGGCGTCCGAGACGATAACGCCGTCAAATCCCAGTTCATTTCTTAACAGACCGGTAAGGATTTTTTCGGACAACGTCGTGGGATAAGTATCGTCATAGGCAGGGTAGATAGAATGCCCGGTCATAATGGCCTTGACGCCAAAATCAATGGCTGCTTTAAACGGAACTAATTCCACTTCCTGCATTCTCTTTTTGTCGGCTCTTATGACCTCGAGTACATCATGAGCGTCCGTGACGGAATCCCCCCGGCCGGGGAAATGTTTGCCGGTGCACGCTATGTTTCCTTCCTGCAATCCTTTTATCAATGCGACTGCATGTCTGGCACACATATCGGGATCGTCACTGAATGACCGGACACCAATTTCAGGGTTTTTGGGATTTATATTGACATCACAGACCGGGGAATACATCTGGGTAACACCCATAGCTGATAACTGCTTGGCAATGGTTAAACCAATTTTATACGTCATCTCTTCGTCGCCGATAGCGGCCATTCCCATGGGGCCGGGGAACTGCCTGATGCCGCCGGCCATATAATCGTTCTTGAAATCCCCTTCGAAATCAATGGTCATATGGAGAGGGATCCCGGAGGGCCGGTCCATGGCGATTTCCTGCATTTTATTTAAAGCCCTGGTATATTCTTCCGGCGTTATGCTGATACCAAAGGTTTTCCCGTTAAAATACGTATTAGATATCGAAAAATAATCGGCCGGTTTCTTAAAAGTCTGATCAATCTGGGAATTGCCCCAGTAAAGGTTTTTGCAGGTTTCCAGCGCATACGGTTCCAGGCAAAGACCGCCGCACTGCAATCGGGTAATTTGTTCGATTCCACTAGGTGTTAACATGGTGCCGCGCCAGGTAAATGTTAAAAGCTGGCCGACCTTTTCCTGCAGGGTCATACTGTCCAGCTTTTTACTGACAAAAGCATCTCTTTCTGTTGACATTTTTTTTCTCCTATTTTATGTTTAATTATGATTCCCATTTACCATGGTTGTTAGGCCCTACCCAAAAACCACGCTCATGTTTCCAGCCTTTTTCATCAATATCCAGTTTTTTGGTCTTCCATCCTGATTCAATCCGTCTGGTTAAATCCTCAAATCCCTTATTCCAGGTAAGTCCGTCCGGAACCGTAACGTTCATACTTCCGGCCGCATTGGCGTAACGCAGGCAGGATTCAATGGTATGATTCCAGACATAGGCGGAAAGAAATCCCGCAATGGCCGAATCACCGGAACCTAAAGCACCTACGAATTTCTCTTCCTCATACACCGGGAACCAAAGCTCGCGATTGGCCCAGTTTTCCAGGTCGGAACATCCCGCCGCCCCCAGGTTCTTAAGCCGGTCCGGACCAGCGGTCCTGACATACAATCCTCTGTGCCCACATTTGACCATGGCTATTGCGGTACCCATTTCCAATAAATCACTTCCCAGGGTGGAAATGTCTTTTACCGTCATATGGTCCAATACACCCTCCTTGGGTCCAAGATTAGCCTTTATTTCCAGGAATTTCTGTTTATAAAGAAAATAAAATACCTCTTCCGCACTGGGTACCATAATATCCGTCAGGGGAACCCAGTTTTTAAGTATGGCCATCCAGTCGACCTGGCCGGCCGGACTGTTTACATCAGGAATGGAAAGATCCAGCGCAGTGGTCGTCCCTAATTCTTTGGTTTTCTTAAGTATTTCGGTTAACTCCTCTCCGGTATTATTATAAAGCTTACTCATCCAGGGCGGATAGCCAAAAAGCATCAGTTTCGAACGCCCTACCAGGTCGAAATTCATATCGTCATAACCAAAGGTGTCATTGGCGCCACAATGATGCAGATAAAAACGGTCAATTCCGGGGATACATATCGCAATCGTATAGGAGGTGGATTCTCCCTCCACCACCTTAATACCTTCAAAATGACCTTCATGTTCTTCATACCAGCGCAGAATCTGCTTGCCAAAATCATCATTTCCAATCTTGCCAATCAATTCCGTTTTTACCCCCAGTCGGCGGATAGATACGCCGGCATTGGTAACCGGTCCGCCTCCCACAACAACACATTGCCCCATATTAATCATTTTACCGGGTATGAGCACATCGGTAAGATTATCTACCGCTTCCTCTATGGTAAAAGCAGGTATTAAATCAAGGCAGGTATGACCTGCGGCTACAATTTCGAGATCTTTTTTGTTCGCCATTCATTAAACTCCTTATGATATAATTTCTCGGAATAGTACTTTATTAATATTCCGATGTCAAGTTACGTTTTTTACATGCTGGGGGAAAGGTAATACCGGATTCAAACAGGCCGGCGTGTTTTCACTACAGCAATTTTTGTCTTTTTTCTCCTGACACATATATGTTTGAGTCATAATCATTCCAGTCAAAATCAACCGGTTCTGAGGTTTAATACCTGTTATCGAAGGCATATATACCAGAAAAACCGTGATAAATCCACAATTTTTTAGAGGATAATGACATCCAGAAAAGAACTTCTTGGTCCGTGTGTACTTCATCATTTGCGTGAATCTCCCTGATCTGCAAAACGGCCGAAGTACTCCAGAGAAGTATCCCGCCATTCAACCGCATTTTCAAGCTGCATGGCCAGACGATTCCGGACCTGTTCGAATCGCTGCGGATCAATTTTACTATTCAGCGAGGACCAGGCATTCTGCATGAAATTAACATAGTCAACACCTTTTTGATAATGAGCCTGCAATTCTTTCCATAGAGTCAGACCGGATGCCATACGATAATCCCAGGGCAGATGATGGAACCACAATAGATATTTTTCCGGACAGGTCCGGGGTGAATTCCACAACTGGCGCAGGGGTGGAAAATACTGGCTGACACCATTGCTGCCTGTTTCGCTGCGGTCGAATCCAATCCCTTTGGAATCCGCCTTGTGATAATAGGTGGAACTCCAGTCGGCTCTGCCGGGATTGACGTAGTCCGGGCCCGGACCATAATGATGACCGGCCGCCATCAGGTGATGCAGTCCCAGCGGGGTCATATAGTCCACACAGGCCTGCCACGATCCGGCCATAATCTTTTGAATAATTTCTACTACCTCAGGGTCATTCGACCATGTCATCCGAATCCATTCTTCGGCAATCTGTTCAGAGGTCAGGGCCGGCTCCCATGCCAGTCGCCCGAAGGCATACCAGTTTGCCTGCGAAAAATGATGCCCTGTCCAATTCCGATCCATTCCAACTCCCGAAACACCTGCAATACCGCTAATCGTATGATTTTCAGCCGTGCCGTCAATAATTCCGGCGACCAGGGTTCCCGGCCCCCGGGCATAGGTATCTGCATCCAATACTTCCTTCCACTGCGGCGCCAGATAAACCAGATGTTTACCCTGGCCGGTATATTCCTGGGTTATCTGAAGTTCCATCATCAGCGGCGTTTTCGGCATGGATCCAAACAAGGGATTAAACGGCTCGCGGGGCTGAAAATCCACGGGTCCGTTTTTCGTCTGAATAAGAACATTTGAAGCGAATTTCCCGTCCAGCGGAACAAACTCAGCGTATGCGCATTTGGTTCGATCGGAGTCGATCGATAAGTCATAAACAAAGGACCGCCACATCACTATGCCCCCATGAGCCGACAGGGCATCAGCGAGCATATTGGCGCCATCGGCATGACTGCGTCCGTATATCTGGGGACCCGGCTGACCTTCTGAATAGGCTTTTACCAGAAAGCCCCCGAAATCCGGAATCACACGATAAATTTCCTGCGCTTTTTCTTTCCACCACTGACAGACCTGCGGATCCAGCGGATCAGCAGTTGCGATTTGGCCGATCTCCATAGGAGAGGTAAATTTAACACTAAAATAGATACGAATACCGTAAGGTCTTAAAATTCCTGCAATAACGGCGGCTTTTTCGATATATTCAGAGGTAAGGATTTTTGCCTGGCTGTTGACATTATTCAGGACTGTGCCGTTGATACCGATCGATGCATTTGAGCGGGCATAGTCCCTGATTCTGGGATCAATATCGGCCGGTAGATTCTTCCAGTTCCAGATGGACTCTCCGGCGTAGCCCCGCTCAATACTGCCGTCAAGATTATCCCAGTGGTTCAACAGGCGTTTCTGGATTCGCGGTTCCTCTCGTATGGACAACTCATTCAAAGGCTGTTCGGTCTGAACTAACCGTAAAAAATGAAAGGCTCCATACAGAACGCCTGCCGGCTCATTAGCCGCTATCAATATCACCGGTCTCTTATCATGATATACTGAACGAATGATATAGCCTTCTGTTCCGCAAGACTTCAATTCGGAAATATCGATAAGTTTGGGGACTACAGCGGAAGTTTTCGGGGTACCCAGCACGACCGCTCCCTTTTGCGAAATAGATTCCGTTACCGGCAAATCCTTACCCAGAAGCCCGGATAATCCATGACAGAGTTCCTCCCGGACAACGGCAAGTGTTTTTTGGCCGGACGGAATCACGAGTTCTGTTATGTGTTCGAAATAATGTGAAAGGAGTTCGGGCCTGGCGCCCTTTTCATAACGAAGCCATAATCGATATCCATCCTCAGCTAATAAGGGCCGGGGAAAAAACCCTGCAAGAACAAACAAACAATTTATTAAAAACAAACAGGATGAATACAATTTACACTTTCTACGAACAATACCCATATTTTATTCCATTATGCGGCGTCCCCGGCAACACCTCTGACATTCCAATACTGTGCATTATCATGATGGCCGCCTCTGTTGCAATTTTCCATGTTACCTTGGTATCTCCTTATTCCGTTATCCCGATACCATGGGACTCTTGTATCAAATCCTGAAGTTTACCACATCGATTTGTACATTTCAAGTTCTCTCACAGGTAATCGCAGAGTTCCCGTGGGAAAAGCCACAATACCATATCACTATCAGGTCACCCTCGTAATCAAAGGATCACCGCACGTAAAAGACAAAATATATCCTTTTACAGTTTACATAACTGATTGTAAAAACATTACGAGTGTTAAAGGCGTGTTTCGTACAAAGCGTAAATCTATTTTAGATACACGGCTTTGATGGACTGAAGATGACGGGAAATAACCTGTCTTCCACAGAAAACAGATAACAACACTCAGATTAAATTTCAATCCCGCCTGGCGCAGCATATCATCATCAAAACTGCCTCGCCGGCAAACTTAAAATCTATTTTAACGTAATAAAAGCAGAGTCCACAGCCCCCCCTCTCTTATGTACAAAAAGGGCAGCTGATACGGATTCTAACTCTTAATCAGTATATTCTTCATAATCCGCGACCCACATGCCCGGCCTTTTCGGATTAGCATAATAATCATCTTTAACAAATATTTCCTCTTTCCTGAGGTATTCGACATGACCGTCATAGAATCCCACATTAGAACCTTCATTATGACGATAGCTCGTCACCCCGTATAGTCCATTATTCTGATAGGCAGCAATGCCGGCCTGGCCCAGGTCATCCCAACCGCCACCATTACCATTAGGACCTTCATAGTTCGCTCCATTCCAATCAACCCACCAATCAACGGAATCGATAAAAGCGAGTTTTTGATCGGGATTTCTGACTCTACTTTCTGCATGGCCGGCGGATCCGTACGTCAGACCGTACCAGCCCCAATCCGTGGAATTATAGGCATAACTACACACGACCCCAGACTTTTTACCTACGTTGATCCTGTCGGTCGGGCAAAGATACTCTTCCGGCATCTGGTAATCACTTTCATGATCTGAGTTTCTAAAGTTCTTAATATCCATGAGTTGCAGAAAAAGTTCATTACTAAGCCAACGTTCCCCTATCGGAGGATCAGTGGTATTGTCAATAATGCGATTTACCGGCACAAAATACTTGCCATCTTCGTTGACGTACATCTGATTAGCCAACCCGATTGTCTTGAGGTTAACGCTGCAGACAGTACGCTGCGCCGCTTCTCTGGCTTTTTGCAGGCCCGGCATCATGATGGAGATCAAAAGACCAATAATAGCAATAACAACCAGCAACTCGATCAATGTGAAAGCTTTTATCTTTTTCATGATTTTCTGTCTCCTGAAAATCTAAAACAATTGAAATATATTACATTCGTTACGCCTAATACGGACATCACGGTGACATCCACTACAGCGGTCCGGTGGCGAACCGGACCGCCGTCAAATTCTTAGTTATTGACCAAGAGGCCAGTTAGGTACGCATTCCGGCGGTGCAATGTCATTCGGGTCATTACACAATATCCAAGAGGTAGACATGGCTGCGATATCAGCCAAATCAACATCACAATCCTCGTCAATATCTGCCGGATAACCCATACCCCGGTTAATCAATTCTTCGCATGTCTTGGGCAGACCTTCGTCAAAGTGTGCCCATACGCGGTCCGGGCCCAGGATATAGGTATAAACTGCAAATTCATCCATATAACCGGTCACCGTATTGTACGTGTAACCACGATTATTCTCGCCACCGATCATCAGATGATCCAGCTCGGGTCCCATTTTGGCATGATTATCAGGGGTACCAAATGAATTGGCATCTGCTAACTCACCATCAAGATATATTTGAATCGTCATGATATAATTGGGATCGTCATCGTCCGCCGATTCATCGTAGGTTATGACATAATGATGCCACCCACCATCCTGCGGTGTTGGTACATTGGTGTACCAGAAATCATCATCACAGGGATCCTCGGTACCGGTACAAATTCGAATAGTGCCGTCCGGTTCGGGGGTTCCCTGGTTTTCCGCCTGCCCAACACCGGGAGCCTGATTTTCATTTTCCCAGATTCCAATCTGCTGAAACCACATACCATAAGTTGACATACTATCGATCTTGCACCAGTATTCAAAGGTGATATCGCCTGGATAAGCGGGGTTGAATGAAAACTCATCGCCATGAATCGGCTCTTCAGGCCATTCGAGGATTTCATGATTTGCCGCCGCCACCAGGCTTGAGTTACTGCCGTTGAGCTGTACACAGCCATCCAAGCCGTCTTTAGAAGACAGGCTGGCGCCGCCACCTTTATAAACCCAGTGGTCATTCCCGGACGAATCAGCAAAGGGCAAAGACGAAAATCTCAAGTATAGTTCCGGGGTATCAGCAAGAACTTCGTCCTCATAAGCCGCCCACACGGCACAATTGATAGATAGACAAAATGTTAAAACCATTAATAAAACTTTAATTCGGTTATTCATCATACTTATCTCCTCACCTAATATAAGGTTATTTTTAACAAACGACTTACTTGCCATATTACTTATTCACCTTCCGGGTCATAGTTGACGGTCCAATCGGCCAACAGAACTGCAAAATCTTCCAAGTCTACGCTGCAGTCTCCCGTAATATCACCTATATAGTTGAAGCCGTAGTCGTAAACATCCTGACAGGTGGGCATATTAACCGGGCCAACGTGAGCAACTTTCAGTTCGAAAATATTATGATATTGCTGACCCGGAGTAAACCATCGCAGAGTATGATTGCCTTCGAAAAAGTTGCCTAAAACCGGAGGAGTTTCATAGATCGTATCGTCTTCCTGCTGCGGATAAGACACTGTTCCTATATAGACATCATCAATATAAATGTCTGTGGCGGCATCGGCATACTCCGCTTGCAAAGTCATGGAAACCGCATACTCCCCTACTTTGTTGGGATCAACTACAACATCATAGATCATGTACTCACCCGCATCGAGCCAGGCAACGCTATCTCCAATATCCGGACCATACTGTTCATTTTCCGCAGGATCACCCGCAGTACGTGCATTGGTGTCATGGGCCACATCATAGTTTCTGGCATCGATTACGAGGGTCTGCTCCGGCGGCAGAATGGCAAGGGGCTCACTCTTGCTGACCAACTGCAGGCCGTTAAGCTCATTGGTGTACTCAATTTGTACGTCATTATATTGGACGATGGTTATATCATCGAATATGACATAATTTTCGCCCTCGACAAATCCGGTCGTCGTTCCGGTAACGGATTTCGTAATGGCTACAAAACAGGGGTCATTGGGGATATCAAGGATAAAATCTCCTGCGGCATCGCCATAGACGTAAATATCAAAGAGCCCGCCATAACCGCCATCACCAAATAATGCGAAATAAGGATTGCCTGCAGTACAGGGGTCATTGACAAATCCGTCATCCAGCAGCGCTGTGCCTGCCTGATACGTATGGTCCCCGCCGGGATCACCAACCCATACCGCCCGGCCATAGGTACCGGCGGGATGATTCGGATCGCCCGCATAGGTAAGATCGGCACAGCGGGGTGAACCAGCCGGCTCTCCCCAACCGCCATAATACACCGTCCACTGGTTGATACCGTCATCAACAGCGGCTGTACCGGTATAGGCGCAAGGATCACCGAACGTGTTGATATCGATATTTATCACCTGATCCGCGTGAACCACTCCCATTAAACCAACACAAATACACAACATCATTAAAATTCTCTTCTTGTTCATAATACCTCCTGGATCAAATCGTTCTCTTTTCATGTTCATACTTACTCCTTTCTTCCTCTAAGGTTACCGCATCTATTATATTCCGTGAACCCAGTCCGCAGGGTTCTAAACACTTCAATTACATGCCTGTTATATTATATATTATATAAAGTATCGGGCATTAAAAAATCCCGCTTTATCTCTTTAGTTACAGGCGGTGCAGTAGAAGACCGTATAATCAGATCCTGCTCGAATTTAATACAATCAGGAAGATAGTTTTCCGGATCATCGATCTGCTCAAGCAGCAACTGGGCCGCCTTTTCACCCATTCGCTGTGCCGGCACTCCAATGGTGGTAAGCGCAGGGGTTACAATATCGCAAAAATATTCATCATTAAAACACATCAGACTGGCCTGCTCGGGGATACGAATTTTAAAGTTATGGGCGTCACGCAAAATTTTAATGGCTATCACATGATCATAAGCCAGAATAGCGGTCGCGTGCTCTTTCAGAACAGCCCGGGCCAGAAAATCCGGGGCAGAATAAAAAATGTCGTTATGTCCGGAAATACATTCCAGCCCATGTCTCTTAAGTTCCGCAATATATGTTTTATGCCGATCCCGAATACTCATGTGCTTTCTATGTTCAGGTGTCGGCCCGGCGTAAGCGATACGACGATGCCCCAATTCCAGCAGATGGTCAATAGCCTGGCGCGTACCTTCAATATCGTCCGGTACCACACTGGAGCAATTTGGCCCCCCAATACCATTGATAACCACGTAGGGTAAATGAGTCTTTTCCATCTGTTCAATGGTCTCTGGGGAACATTCCTGAAGGACGATAATGCCGTCAACTCTCCAGGGCGGTAATTCCGTATTATCCCGTTCCAGATTGGCGGCGGTGGTGCATATATCATAATGCCGTTTCTGAAGATATCGTACGAGAGACTCGATGGTCTCCTGGAAAATGTTACTTGGCCAGCCAAATACCGTGTTGTACCCCAACAACCCGATAATTTTCGTCTTTTTCTGGACAAGGTTTTTGGCTGCAAGGTTTGGCCGATAACCCAACTCATCAGCTACCTGGGTGATTCGATGTCGCACTTCTTTTCGGACAGAAAAGCCATTCGAGTAATTACTATTGAGTACTCGACTGACAGTCGCCTCACTGACCCCACATTGAGCTGCAACTTCTCGAACAGTAGGAACTGAATTTTTCTTTGCCATGCGTTTCCTATCCTTTGTCTCACTCGGTTGAATTTTAGCAAAACACCTCAGTAAACGTTTACTCAATTAATTTAATCATTTACTCGGTTTTTGCCTTACACTTTTATATTATTAGCCGGTGAGTATATAGTAAACGTTTACTTAAATATACCTTGACCTCTAATCAATGTCAAGACTTTTTTCTCAATCTAGAAAATTTTTTTTATAAATTATTGGACGATCCGTGTCAGATTCACTCCATAATGCATAAGCAGGGTGACAAGTATTTGATATATTTTCGTAATTAATTGAAATACAAAGCGTTACATTATAATCATGTGAACTCTTATTAAACCATATATCAGCTTCATCTTTTTCTTAAAATTAATCGGTAGAAAACAGCCTTACCCTGACAAAAATCCTTTGATGTCGCTGGTATTTTTATAATTTAGAATAATTCTCGTGAAAATGGATGGATTAAAAACAGAATTGGCCCATTACATAAAGGTATGCCTTAAAAGGACCGGTTCTTTGTTAATAAGACTTACACTGACAGTAGCATCTACACTATACTATAAACGAGAAAAACAAGACTTGACCTATATAACCTTCTGATCAACAGGTCAATGCCAAGCGATTAACTAATTGCAAAAAATGGGGTTATAGACTTTTTCAGAAGCATCCGTGGCTAATTTTTGGCAGTCATATTTGTTTTGCCAAGGAGGGTATATTTTAATAAAATTTCCCGTAGGGTATAAATAAAGGTATACCCGCTTTGAGGAATTGCCCGTTATATTTGTCTGAATATATCAGAGTTATGACAACGATTTCTAACCTATTGAAAAATATTAAATTACAAACATGTTAGAACAAATGTGTTATAAATTCCAAGTGATTTTTTTTACTGATGCCACCGTCAAAAGCGGATATTGGCACTTAAAACAGTTGTTTTTAATCCAGAAACAAGCGTTCGCAATACTTTTGACGCCGGCGTCATTACTGTGTCATGAAAGGGCTGCATTATGAAAAAACTGATCCTGTTTTTCTTAGTACTTCTTTTTAATATTCAATACTGCCATGCAGGTAAATTCGAGAATTTAGCACTGACACCGCCGATGGGGTGGAATAGCTGGAATACCTTTGAAGTTAACATTAACGAAAAACTGATTATGGAAACCGCTGATATTCTGGTCTCCAGTGGCATGAAAGAGGCCGGTTATGAATATGTGGTTGTTGATGACGGCTGGGAAGCGATGGAACGGGACAAAATGGGTAATCTGATACCGGATCCCCAAAAATTTCCATCTGGCATGAAGGCACTGGGCGATTACATCCACTCCAAAGGATTGAAGTTCGGTATTCATAACTGTGCCGGGACTAAAACCTGTAACGGCTTTCCGGGAGCACGCGGCTATGAATATCAGGATGCCCGGACGTATGCTTCCTGGGGTGTGGATTACTTAAAACATGACTGGTGCAGCACTACCAATATCAGTGCCAGGGAAGCCTATGCGACCATGAGCAATGCTCTGCGTGCGGCGGGACGACCGGTTGTTTTCAGTTTGTGTGAATGGGGAACCGACAAGCCCTGGGAATGGGCGAAGGATATTGCACATCTCTGGCGCACTACAGGCGATATCACCGATTGCTATGATTGCCAGGAAGTCTATTCCCTGGGCTTTCTGCAAATATTAGCGATGCAGGAGGGCCTGGAAAAGTATGCCGGACCCGGGCACTGGAACGATCCGGACATGCTGGAGGTTGGCAATCCGGGATTGACTGTCTCTGAATCCCGGTCCCACTTTTCGCTTTGGTGTATACTGGCCGCTCCTCTGATGGCAGGCAATGATTTGCGATCCATGACGGATGAAACCCTGGCTATCCTGACAAACCGTGAACTGATTGCCATTAATCAGGATGCTCTGGGTAAGCAGGGCTATAAGATGATCGAGCATCCCGGCAAAGAAATATGGGTCAAAGAACTCTCCAGTGGAGACTGGGCCGTCTGTTTATTCAATCCAACTGGCCAGCCGTCAAAAATGAGAATTAAATGGCCGCAATTCTGGGTTTTAGATTCCAAAACAGAATATGAAGTACGCGATATCTGGCCTCAGAAAGACCTGGGCACAACCCAAACTAAAAATGATTTCTTTGTGACGATTGAACCGCATGATGTTATTGTCTATCGCCTGAATAAGACTCAAAAAGACGACCATGAAACAGAGAAGAAATAACGAGAACATAACGAAAGAAAAAAACCACTTTTAGGCAAAAATCGCTGATTGAAGCTTTATAATGAGGATTTTCAGAAACGAATCTCTCGAGCGTCGAAGCGGCAATCTTCGGATGGTCTGTCCTGAGGTCTTGCCTGCAAGTGTTACCTTGACAAAATTAAAAAAAGAATTACAGTGAATAATATTCTGACGTAATATCTATGCAATAAACTCTGTTTAAGGAGAAAAACAGCAATGGCCTCAATCATTGTCGTCACAGGTTCAAGCAAGGGTAATTACTATCCATTAGGCCATAGAACTACAGTCATTGGAAGAGATGAAGCGGTTCCAGTTCAAATACTTGATCCTAAAGTTTCACGTAAACACATGAAAATCCGTTTCAATTCAGATAAAAACACCTTTTCTGCTTTGGATATGTCCAGCAAACATGGCGTGTTGATTAATGGCAATAAAATAACCGATGAAATCGAATTGCAAGACAATGACTATATCACCATTGGCACTACGACATTGATGTTCACTTTTAAGGATTTTGACAGCCGTGAAAATGCATTATTGCACTACAAGAAGGTCGGACAGCGAAATCTACCTACAATAACTTTCAACGACTAAGCCCTATGGCTATAAGCCTGCCCTAAGACGAACTGTATGTCCAAAACTTCGCGCATTATAGGCGATTCTTTGAAGGTAATAAATGTTTTAAATATAAACAGATATTTACTCATTGAGAAATATCAGGTTAGAGTAAACTTTTGAAAGATCCGTCCGGTCCTCGACAATTTGCCACCACGCACTGGAGTCTGGTGGATGCGGCCAAGCCCGACGAGGCGAGTCAAACCCGTGCCCGAGAGGCGCTGGAGGAACTTTGCCGGGCTTATTGGTATCCCCTCTATACCTTCGTGCGCAGCCGCGGGTATTCAGCGGCCGATGCCCAGGACCTTACGCAAGCCTTTTTTGCACGAATCATCGAAACAGGTGGATTTGCCTCCGCGGATCGCCGGCGGGGTCGGTTTCGCTCATACCTGCTGGGTGCAATGAAGCATTTCCTGGCTAATGAATGGCATCGGGCCCAAACACAGAAACGCGGCGGCCAGGTGCAATTTGTCGCATGGGATGCGCTTGATCTGGAGGCCCGATACGCCGGAGCATCGAAGCAATCAGATAATCCGGAATACCTCTTCGATCGCGAATGGGCTCTGGAGACCATTGCCGGGGCCCTGCACAAGCTGCGCGAGGAAATGGTGCAGGCCGGCAAAAGCGAGCAGTTTGACACGCTCAAGGGCACCCTTACGGGCCAGGAGGAGTCACCCCGGGAGGAAATCGCGGCACGACTGGGCATAAGCGAGGGCGCGGTCAAGGTTGCCGTACACCGCTTGCGGCAACGTTACCGCAAGCTGCTGCGAGCCGCCATCGCCGAGACAGTCAGCAATGAAGCGGATCTAGACGATGAAATGCGCTATCTGGTTGCGGTTTTACGTGGGCAGTAAATTTTTTCTGTAACCTCCCGGCATATTTCTTTCAGGAAGAAGTGAATGTTTCACAATTTGGAGATTAATTCATGAACACTTCCGAAAATGATAATAAGTGCAATCACTGTGGAGCGATGATTCCCGCGAAATCAACCGAAAAACTCTGCCCCGCCTGCCTCATGTCGGGCGCCCTGGAGCCGCCCGGCGGTGAGGACGAGACCATCTCGCTGGCGTCGGGCGAATCAATTTCTCGTTACGGGCCCTCAGAATTCCCCTATGAATTCGGCGACTATCGGTTGCTTGGTTTGCTCGGTCGAGGCGGCATGGGCACGGTTTACGAAGCTGAACAACTCACCACAGGGCGCCGTGTCGCCTTGAAAATGCTCGGGCAACAACTCGATTCGCCGGACATGCGGAAGCGGTTTCTCCGCGAAGGCCGCCTGGCCGCGGGCATCAACCATCCGAACAGTCTCTACATCTTCGGCAGCGAGGAAATCGAGGGCCTCCCGGTAATCACGATGGAGATCGCCGGGAGCGGCACTCTCAAGGATATATTAAAGAAACGCGGTCCTCTCCCGGTGTCGGAGGCAGTTGACGCGATCCTGGACGTCATCTCCGGCCTCGAAGCCGCCTTTGCCGGCGGGGTGCTGCACCGCGACATCAAGCCTTCCAATTGCTTCGTCAGTCCGGACGGTTCGGTGAAGGTGGGCGACTTCGGCCTTTCGGTCTCCACCCTGGCCAGGACCGATACTTTTGTCACGGCCC
>JAFGHE010000087.1 GCA_016930295.1 Sedimentisphaerales bacterium | reverse complement strand
TGATGTCACTACCAACGGTTTTGGAGACCCGACGGCCCTGGTAGTCATAGGTGTATTCCGCTACGGTTCCGCCGTTTTGGACCTCATTAAGCCGGTTTTCACAATCATACAAGTAGGTATAAAGCCCATCGTCGGTCAGATTGCCATTATTATCATAATCATATTCCTCCTCACTGCCATCCGGTCCGACGGCCTCATATTGATTCAATGAATTACTTTCGCCTCCATCTATTGCCAACCAATATTCTATAGCTGATGATCCCGCAAAAGAGAAAGGGACAGTCACTTTTAGAAGGTCACTTTTAGAAGGTCACTTTTAGAAGGTCTCGATTCCACTGTGCTTCTTAGAAAGACTTTTGACGGTGGCATCGAGATAAGAAATAGTTTTGTCCCGCCGGGGCTTTAAGATATGGCTTTTTCTCAACCGGGGGCTTACGCCGCCCGGCTACGTACTTTCGCCCTTTCAGGGCTAAGAATGTTTCCAGAGTGCCCCCATCACCCATCATCTCCAAGGATTATTTGTAAAATGTGTAGGTGATCTCATGTCCAATCCCTGGGTCAGTTGAACAGCAGATCAGGGGAACAGTGGAAAAAGAATTAAGAAGCAAGATAAATCCCCTTTCTGCAAAGGGGTAAACTTTGAACTCTCAGCGCGGGTAATGAGTTGGAATCGAGTGGCAAATGTTCCGAGGGGTAGGGGGTGACGAACGTTTCAATCCTGGATACCTGCTTTCGCAGGCATGACAGTTGTGTGCGGGGATGGTAACATTTAAGTCGTCATCGGACGCGTCGGACATTTCGGACGGATCGGACAGATTGGACTTTGTGGACAAAGGGCGGAGCTTGTTTTATGAAAGTTCGCCCAAGCGATGGAATTATACCCAATGGGTATCATAATTTCTGATCGCGTGGGAAGTAAGATATTAAATAGTAAGATCTTCGCTACCGGCCCGACGGATAGATTTATTTGGGATCGGTATATATGTTTTGTGATTTGAAGGTGATTTCGAGGTCTTTTAACATTTGGTGGTCCTGGTGGGCGGGTCGGCCGGTGGTGGTGAGGTAGTTTCCGATCATGGTGGAGTTTGCGCCGGCGTAGAACATCCAGCTTTGGAGGTCGCGCAGGCACTGTTCGCGTCCGCCGGCGACTTTGATGTGTTTTTTCGGAAGGACAAAGCGGAACATGGCAATGGTTTGCAGGGCGGTCATGGGACTGAGAGGCTCATTATCAGCCAGCGGTGTGCCGGGGATGGGATTGAGGAAATTAAGGGGCACGCTGTCAACGTCCAATTCCCGAAGCGCAAGGGCCAGGTCCACGCGATCTTGCAGGCTCTCACCTAATCCGATGATCCCGCCACAACAACTCTGCATGCCGGAATCTTTTACCGCTTTGACCGTGGTCAGGCGGTCATCATACGTATGCGTGGTTACTACCTGGGGGAAGAAGTTACGGGAGGTCTCCAGGTTATGGTTGTAACGGCGGATACCGGCTGCGTAAAGCTGTCCGGCCTGTTCCCCGGTGATACAGCCCAGAGACGCGCAGCATCGCATCGAGTTGGATTCTGTGATTTTCCGGATGATCGGGCCGAGTTTTTCGATGTCCGCGTTGGTTACTCTGCGCCCGCTGGAGACCAGGCCGAAACAATCGGCGCCGGCCTGTCCGGCCTGATTAGCCGCTGTCAGCAGTTGTTCGGCGTCCAGGCTTTGCGAAGTAACATTCGTGTTATAGTGGCTTGACTGGGCACAAAACCGGCAGTCTTCACTGCACGAGCCGGTATGGACCGAGGCAATGGCACACAGGGATATTTCCGGCCCAATGAACTCCAGCCGAATTCGATTGGCCCAATAGAACAGGTCGAATCGATCCTCGCCTTCCAACTGGAGCAGATAGAGTGCGTCCTCGTGGTTTATGGCCCGGCCGTTGAGAAGTGTATGGGCCATGGATGTAATTTTTGATGACTGACCTGACATTATCACTTGGATATATTTATCCTGAAATGTATAAAACCTGTAGCTTTCCCAATCGAGGGATAAAATAATAATTAATCACGGTGTGACCGTCTGGCGTTTTTAATGCCGATCATGATAGCGCCTCCGGAGAGGAGTCCTCCGGCTAACCAGGGAAATCCGGGCCAGGACTGTTCTTCTTCGGGTATTTTTTTAGGGGCATTTGGATTACTTTGAGGTCTTGGGGGTCTCTGCTGGGCGACCAGAGGACCTGCCAAGATGGATAATATAAGTATGACAACGACCACCAGAACGCCTATTCGAATCAGCCATGTTTTTTTCATTTTCAAACCTGCAAATTCACCTGGACGCCGGCGTCAAAAGTATTGTGAACGCTTGTTTCTGGATTAAAAACAACGGTTTTAAGTGCCAAAATCCACTTTTGACGGTGGCATCTAACCTGTATCTCAGTAAAATTAACATTATTATAGCCATAAACAAGAAAGAGAAAAGTAAAAATCTGGTTTTGGCCGGACAATTCGTATCCTGTGATAATACTTGACATAACCAGTGTTATTTGCTATATTTACGGGTTCCTTATTTTGGAGAAAGAATGTGATTGAAACCAAGGCAAAGCAGGCCCGAGTCGCCTCGATCCGGATGGCGGCCTTAACCCTGGAACAGAAAAACCAGGCACTCTCTGAGATATCCCGTGCGCTGGAGCAGGATAAGGAGCAGATTTTCACAGCAAACCGTGCCGATCTGGAGCAGGCCCGACAGGAGACTATCAGTCCGGTGCTGATCAGGCGTCTTAAGTTTGATGAAGGGAAACTCCAGGCCGTCAAAGACGGCATTGACAGCCTCATCAAGCTGCCCGATCCGGTGGGAGAGACCCTCAGTTGTACTGAGCTGGATGATGGGCTGGAACTGTATAAAATCAGTTGTCCCATTGGCGTGCTGGGTATAATATTTGAGTCTCGCCCTGATGCCCTGGTTCAGATTTCAACCCTGGCGCTTAAAAGCGGGAATGCCGCCCTGCTCAAGGGCGGCTCGGAAGCGTCGCGCACGAACCAGGCACTGGCACAAATAATGATCCAGGCCGGCCAAAAGGCAGGCCTCCCTGCGGGCTGGATACAACTGCTGGAGACCCGCGATGATGTCAAAGCCATGCTGGCCCAGGATGATTCTATTGACCTGATCATTCCGCGCGGGTCCAATGCCTTTGTCAAATACATCATGGATAATACCCGTATCGCCGTGCTCGGTCATGCCGACGGGATATGTCATGTCTATGTGGATAAAGCAGCCGATCTGGAAATGGCCGTTAGAGTTGCCGTTGATTCCAAATGCCAGTATCCGGCCGTGTGTAATGCCATGGAGACGTTACTGGTCGATGCCTCGATTGCGAACCGGTTCCTGCCTCACATGAAAACGGAATTGGACAAACAGGATGTCCGGTTACGCGGTGATGAAAAAACGTGCCGGATAATCACCTGCGAGCCGGCGGAAGATTCAGACTGGCAAACGGAATACAATGATCTGATTCTGGCGGTTAAAGTCGTTAACGGCCTTGATGAAGCCATTGAACATATCAATACCTATGGCTCCCATCACACCGATGCGATTGTTACGGATGATGAACAGGCCGCCAAGACGTTTATGGAACTGGTGGACTCGGCCAATGTCTTCTGGAACTGTTCCACCCGTTTTTCCGACGGCTTCCGTTATGGCCTGGGCGCTGAAGTGGGCATCAGCACCAATAAAATCCACGCGCGCGGTCCGGTGGGCCTGGAAGGACTGGTCATCTATAAATGGAAACTCATCGGCCATGGCCAGACCGTGGCAGATTATTCCGGAGCCGAGGCCAGATCATTTATCCACAGAAAAATGGATAAAAAATTGTAATATCCAATAGGTAATGGTACTTAAATTGTATGCGAGATTTCACTAAGACAAAACGAATCGTTATCAAGGTTGGCACCAATGTTTTAAGCAAAAATGGCAGGGTGGATACTGTTTTTCTCAGTGTTATCGCCCGACAGATAGCCGCACTGGTCCGCCAGCAACGACAGGTGATTCTGGTCACCAGCGGCGCCATTGGCATGGGCGTCGGATCGCTGGGTATCCAGAAAAAGATTACGGAAGTGAAGATGCGTCAGGCCTGTGCCGCGGTGGGCCAGGGTATCCTGATGCACGAGTATCAGAAGGCGTTCGGACGTTACCGGCAAAAAGTCGCACAGGTACTGATTACCAATGACATTATGAGCACTCGTAAATACTATGTGAACCTGAAAAATGCCGTGGAAACCCTGCTGGCCATGGGAGTTGTGCCGATCATCAATGAAAATGACAGCGTTTCAGTAGCGGAAATCGATCTGGCCTTTGGCGATAACGACCGGCTCTCCGCCCTGGTGGCCGCCAAGATTGATGCCGAACTTCTGATTATTCTCACGGACGTTAAAGGATTATACAGTGCCGATCCCCGCCGGGACCGGCAGGCCAGGCTGGTCCCGGTCGTGTATGAGATTACAGACGATATTGAACAAAGTGCCGGCCAGGCGGGCAGCCGGCTGGCGGTGGGGGGTATGGCCACCAAGATCGCCGCTGTCCGGATAGCCGCCAATGGCGGTTGTAAGGCAATTCTGGCCCATGGCCGGGATAAGGATGTGATTTTACGTATAATGGAAGGCAGGGAAATTGGCACACTTTTCATGCCCAGACGGCGTCTCAGCAGTCGCAAACAGTGGATTCTGAACAGCCTGCCCCGGGGTGTGATTGAAGTTGATGACGGCGCCGCCTGCGCGATCCGCGATAATCGCAGCCTGCTGCCTGTGGGTGTCACCAGCGTTAAGGGTCATTTCGGCACCGGCGATGTAGTTGAAATCAGTGGTATCGCCAAAGGTATCAGTAAAATATCCGCGGAAGAGTTACGAACACTTATCAGGGATAAACAGACAGAAAAAACAAAAAAACGAAAAGCTATCATTCACGTGAACGATCTGGTATTATATTGAAGTGCGATTTTGCACTTTTTATTAGTAGTCATTAAGGTTAATACGAACGAAAAGGCCTCAATGGAGGAATGTATGAGAAGGAAATTAGCAGTGGTCCCGGAACGATGTTCGGGATGTCGGATATGCGAGATTACCTGTGCGGTGCATCGCCAGGGAGTCAATAACCCTAAAAAGGCCTGTATACGAGTCACGACGGTCTATCCCCATCCGGTGGTTCGCATGCCGGTGGTATGCAGCCAGTGCGGTGACCCGAAATGTGCGGCAGCCTGTCCAACTAATGCTATCTTTAAAAAAGATGGTATTGTACAGATTAACAAGGATGATTGTGTGGCCTGTCACGCCTGTGTGGACGCGTGTCCGTTTGGCGCCATGTATGTACATTCAGAGATTGACGTACCGCTCAAGTGCGATCTCTGTGAAGGCGACCCGCAATGCGCCAAAATGTGCCCGACCGAGGCAATTGTATTTCTGCCCGAACACGTGTTTGGCCAGGCGCACCGGCTCAATAATGTGCTTTCCTACGCTCACATGAAGGAAATCGAATACATGGAAAAAGGCAAACGCAAGCGTCTGCGCTACGCCGACCATGGCCCGAGCGAGGATTTGGAAAGATAATCAGTTTTTTATAAATACCTATATTTTACTATGATGAAATATAATAATAATTATGCCATTATAGACAGTCAAAATGTCAATCTGTCTATACAAGCACAGGGTTGGAAATTGGATTTCACAAGATTTCGTAAATATTTAAGTGATAAATATGGTGTTTCAAAAGCATTTTATTTATCGGCTATGTCGCTACTAATCAAACGCTTTATACTTATTTACAAAAAAGTGGTTACATTTTAATTTTTAAACCAACATTGATATTATCTGATGGGAAAGTTAAAGGTAATGTTGACGCAGAATTGGTGCTTCATGCAATGATAGAGTACGATAATTATGAAAAAGCTGTTATTGTCTCTGGTGATGGTGACTACTACTGTTTAGTTAATTACCTTCGTACTGAAGAAAAACTACTTAAACTAATCATTCCAAACAGACAGAAATATTCTTCATTACTTAAGAGCTTTATTCCCCATTATGTAGTGTTTATGAATGAATTAAGGAGCAAGTTGCAGTATAAGTCACAAAAAAAAGAGAGGCATTACCTCGGGACCAAACCCTTTGGATAACCTCTCATCGTGATCTTAATATATTGTATTATAATATATCATAATCATCGGAGAAAATCAAATCATTAATGAAAATAAAATATTCTATCTATATTTGGCATATTGCCAAGACAACCAAACATATCATAACTTCTTGGATTTAAAGGAATTAGTTAGCGATGATTAAAAAAGGTGGATATTTCGGACGACTATTACATGTGGATATGACGGACGGGGGCAGTCGGGTGGAAGAATATGATGAGTCCCTGGCCGAACAATTTATCGGCGGTCGGGGCTTTGCCGTCAAACTGATATGGGACAACCTTCAGAAAAAAGGCAGGTTTGATCCGCTGGGCGGGGATAATCTGCTGGTCGTGGCGCCGGGACCGCTGACGGGTGTCTATATGCCCAGTTCCGGTAAGAATTCCTTTGCCGCCATCTCGCCGGCGACCGGCATCTATGGCGATTCCAGTATGGGCGGCAGTTTCGGGGTGGAGTTAAGACAGGCCGGCTATGACGGACTGGCGGTTCACGGCAGAGCCGAAAAACTAAGCTACCTGTTTATCGATGATGACCGGGTAAAAGTTATCGAATGTCCGGAACTGGCCGGCAAAGGAAATCTTGAAACCGAAGGACGTATCCGGGACCAGATCGGCGATCATGAACTGAGAGTGGCCTCCATCGGTCCGGCAGGTGAGAACCTGGTGCGCTTTGCCTGTATTACCAGTGAATGGAGCCGAAACTCCGGACGCTGTGGAATTGGTACAGTGATGGGCAGTAAAAACCTCAAGGCCATTGTGGTCCGCGGGAATCGGGATCTGCCTGTCTGTGATCTCAAACGTGTGGAAGACATATCCAACCAGGCTTATAAGGAACTGGCCGGACACGATATGATGAGCTTCTGGCAGCGCCAGGGCCTTATGAGCGTCATCGATTATGCCAACGAACTGGGCATTCTGCCCACCTATAATTTCCATGACGTGCATTTCGAAAAGGCCGAGCAGATTAACGGCTATACTATGGAGGCCGGCTATAAAATCGGCAATACGGCCTGTTTTGCCTGTCCCATGTGCTGCGGCAATATCAACCTGGTCAAGGAAGGCAAATACGCCGGCACCGTGACTGAAGGACCGGAATACGAAACCGCGGCCATGCTGGGCTCTAATCTGGGCATATCCGACTTTGGCGCCATCCTGCGCGGCAATCATCTCTGCGACGACCTGGGACTGGATACCATCTCAACCGGTAATCTGATTGGCGCGATTATCGAAGGCTATGAAAAAGATTTGCTCACCATCGACGACCTGGACGGTAAACCCATTGTCTGGGGTGACGATGAAAGGGTCCTGGAACTGGTCACCCAGATTGCTCATTGTGAATCGGTCGGGGCCACCATAGCCCTGGGCGCCAAAGGAGTATTGGAAAAGTGGCCCCAGCTCAAGCCTTTGGTCCAGCATGTTAAAGGTCTGGAACAATCGGCCTACGACTGCCGGGGCGCCAGTTCCATGGCTCTGGCCTACGGCACCAGCGATATCGGCGCCCACCATACCCGCGCCTGGACCGTGGGCAAGGAACTGGAGATGGGAGCCGACTGGAATATCGAACAAAAAGTTGATCTGGTCATCTATCATCAGCATATTCGTTCGCTCTTTGATATGTTCGGTGTGTGCCGACTGCCCTGGATTGAACTGGGATTCCATGAAGACTTTTATGCCGAACTTTACAGCGCGGTGGTCGGCAGCGATTACGGTCTGGATGAACTGCTGAAAAAATCAGAACATATCTATAACATGACCCGTGCCATCGGAGTTAAACTGGGTTCCAATAAAAGTCAGGATTATCCGCCGGAGAGGGCTTTTGATGTCCCTATCCACAGCGGACCCCTGGCCGGCAAGGTCTGTGACCGACAGGAATACGAACAAATGCTCAATCTCTACTATACCAAACGTGGGTGGGATCCCCAGGGCACGCCGGTAATTACCGGGGAATTGAATTTTTAATCAGCACTTGGAAAGTGAGCATTAAATTCTATTCGTGGCGCAGGGATTCGATGGGATCGAGCCAGGCGGCCCGGTAGGCGGGGTAAATACCAAAAGCCACTCCGATAGCCCCGGAAATACCAAAGGCCAGAATTAGTGAAAAACCTGTTATAACCGTGGGCATATAGAAAAATCGCTCGACCAGGTAAGGGATCAGTGAACCCAGGGCAATACCCAGCACGCCGCCGGTCAGGGTAAGCATGACCGTCTCAGAGAGGAACTGAATGATAATATCACGGCGCCGGGCGCCCAGGGCCCGGCGGATACCGATCTCCCGTGTACGTTCACTGACCGTGGCGAGCATGATATTCATAATACCGATACCACCAACCAACAGGGAAATGGCGGCGATGGAACCCAGTACAATACTGAAAATACGTTTGGTACGCGCGGCCTGGCGCAAAAGTTCCAGGGGCACTAAAATTTGATAATCCTTTTTCTTGTGCGTGGATGCAAGCATATCCTCCAGGATATCGCGTGTGGGCAGCACCATATCGAGGGAAGGGACCTTAACAGTTACTTCCTGGAGTTCGACTTTTTCCATCTGTCGGGTGCCGGCGGTCATCTGGATGGAAATTTCACCAAAGCTGGATTTAAAGGCCGACAGGGGAATATAAACATTACCCATGATACCGCCGGCCATCTCGCCCGAACGGCTCGGACCCGCCTGGGGCTCGATCCCATTGGCGGTCTCCCCGGTGGTGTCGATGGGTCCCACCGCCGTAACAATCCCGACCACCCGGTAATAATTATCTTTAATCTTTATATCCTGACCGATGGGATCGTCTATGATGAAAATCTCATCGATCACACTTTCATCGACAATACAGACTTTGTGTTGATAATGCAGATCAATACTACCGAAAAACCGTCCGCGCATTATTTCAATCGGCGCAATTTCAGGATACCAGGGGATTGTGCCGATCACCTCTACCGTCACCTTTCGATTTCGATACCAGACCTGTTGATTGATCCGACGGGAAGGAACGATAACTTCGTAAGACAATGTGGCGCGAAATCGTTCGGCGTCCTCATACGTCAGGCCATACGTTTTCATGGTAGAGTCATCGGCCGTGCTCTGCTGCTCTTCGGCCGGCTTAACCGTCTTAATGATAACATTGCGGGATCCGAGCCGGGCAATCTGGTTCTGGGCCTCCTGGCTGGCGCCCTCGCCAATAGCCAGCATGGCGATGACCGAACACACGCCAAAAACAATACCCAGCGTTGTCAACGTGGAGCGCAGCCGATGCATCCACAGGCTCTTGGCCCCTAACTTAATCGTCCGTTTTATCCTGAACCATACCATAATTATATTTTTTTATTTATCTCTATACGTTCGACTCGTCCGTCGAGAAGGTGGATAATTCTATGCGCCCGGCGGGCGACGTTGGTATCGTGGGTGACAATGATCAGGGTTTTGCCCTGCTGGTGCAGGCTATCCAGTAGAACCAGAATTTCACCACCGCTTTCAGAATCGAGGTTTCCGGTGGGCTCGTCAGCCAGAATGATTAATGGATCATTAGCCAATGCCCGCGCGATAGCCACGCGCTGCTGCTGGCCGCCGCTCAGTTGAGAGGGTATATGATCCAGCCGGTCACCCAGCCCCACGGTTTCGGCCAGTTCCCGGGCCCGTTTATAACTCGGTCGTTCCGTAACACCCTGATAAAACATGGGGACTTCTATGTTTTCAATGACGTTCAGTTGTGCAATCAGATTGTACGACTGAAAAATGAAACCAATTCGCTGTCCGCGAATTTGTGAGAGTTCATCATCATCTAAAATCGATACATCCCGATCACCTAAAAAATAACGTCCGCTGCTGGGCCGGTCGAGACAGCCGAGTAAATTGAGCATCGTCGATTTGCCTGAACCACTGGGCCCCATAATAGCGACATATTCACCTTCTTTAAAGGTCAGGTCTATCTGGCTCAGCACATGCAGATCAATGGAACCAAGATGATATGTTTTACATATTTTTTCAAGAGATACGATTGCCATGAAATTTTACTCTCAGGTATTTCTACGCTTTCGATTTAAACAAATTATTCTGGGGCAGTAATGCAGGAAGCTATGGAATGCAAGTATTTAATGTAATTAACATATATCTTATTCGCCCTGGCGGTCAACGGGCCGTTCCTGTGGTTGCTCCGGCTGATCTTGTTGTTGCTCTGCCTGGCCTGGTCGTTGTCTGCGCTGGCCTTGGCGCTGGCCTGGCGGGCCTTGACGTCGTCCCGGCTGTTGTCCTTCCGGCGGACCCTGGCCTCTGCCCGGAGCGCCGGCAGGGGGACCCTGACTCCAATCGGGAGCACCGGCGCCACCG
>JAFGHE010000086.1 GCA_016930295.1 Sedimentisphaerales bacterium | reverse complement strand
TGGAGGTCACTGACCTGCAGGATATGCAACCCCTCCAGTTGGGCAGGCAGATCGGGATAATATAATGATACTTCATTCAGTTCGATCATGTCTATTCAATCGGTTTATCCGGATGTTATCTTTATAATAGTTATATATTGATTTATTCTTGGTAAGTTCATAGAATATCCCCTGTTTTACTGATTTTTTTATTGATAACACCTTTTTTTACAAAGTGTTATATAAGCCTATGAACGAAAAAAGACATTTTTCAATCAGTATGTTTATAATGCACCGGTGTGTGTCACGGGCTAAATTGGATGAATTTTTGAGTTCGGACATGTACACGTCTCTGGCGGCTAATATGATATCGCACGGCTGGGCCGGACTCGCGGAAGTGTGGATACTCAGCGATAAAAAAGACGATTTCCAGTTTAAAAATGTCCGAATCCGTCTGTTTACCGGGTATGAAGGCCAACAGATGGAGCCCGTTGATGTAGTCTTCGTACGCGGGGATCACCCATGTTATATGCCGTTTTTACCCCGTTGCCCGGCCCGACGTTTCTTTTTTTATGCTGCCAGTGGCAAGGGGATTCCCAGACTCTGGAAACGATATCATGGCATTCTGGTGGATGATATTAACCATAAATCCATTGTGCAGAAGTATTATCCGGGAGTGTATGTGGGTGAGTTTATGAAAACGGCCGAGCCGGAGATATTCCGGCCGCTGCCAGATGAAAAAAAGGAATATGACATCTCTCTGGTGGGCGACATGTTCACGGCACGCAAAAACCTGGGTGCAATAAAAGATACGATTGCGGCATTACCGGATTTGAAAATTGCCATCTGTAGTAAAAAACCGGACCCGGATATTATTGCCAAACTCGGTGGTCAGCCCAGGCAGATTGAATTTCTGGGATTCCTGCCTCGACCTGAACTGAATAAAGTATATAATCGTTCCCGCCTGGGTGTGATCACCGCCAATAAAAGTGATGCGTCGCCCCGTATCATCCTGGAATTTATGGCCGCGGGATTGCCGATTCTGGCCAATGAAGAATTATGCGGTATAAAAAAATTCCTGCTGCCTGGTTCCGGCGAACTCTCTTCCACGAATGATTTTAAGCGGGTTATTCCGGATATGCTCAAACACATAGAGCAATATAAACCTCATGACATTTTCCTTGAGCATTTTCATCCTGAAAAAATGGCCGCTGATTTTGCCCGGCATGTGCATGCCATTATGGAAATGCCGGACGAACCACCGAAGCCTTCCTGGAGGGGTATGCTCGCGCGGGTGATGCGTTCGCGTGTGGATAAACATAGAATTAAGGGTAATCATGGCTGAGAGGAAACGTTTACTGGTATTAGGTCTGGATAGTCTGCCGCCGGGTATGACCCGGGAACTGGCTGACTCCGGAGATATGCCCTTTATTAAAGAGCTCATGGAAAAAGGTTCTTTCGGCACACTGCGCTCGGTAACCCCGGCCAATACCGGCTCGGCCTGGAACAGTGCCTGGACCGGGCTGCGCCCCCATCGGCACGGTTATTTTGGTTTTCACCATTACGACTTCACCAATGACACGATTCATATCAGTACGTCCGACCGGCTTAAAGTCCCTGTGGTCTGGGAGATGCTCAATCGCCACGACCTTAAGACCCTGGTAATCAATTCCCCCATGCAGTTTCCCGCTACAGAGCTTGAAGGTGTGATGGTCAGTGGTTTTATGACTCCTTCACTGGAATCGGCCTGTACCTGGCCGGCGGATTTTGCAGGGGAGATAGCGGCAAAAATTCCGGATTATGTCTTTGATGTACGCTGGGACAGAAAACATAATGACGATGCGACTTTTGCCCGGAATATCAATGCGGTCATTCAGGCGTTTGAGCAGCGGGTTGAAGTGACCCGGCTGGCCATGGCACGCGGGCCCTGGGATGTTCTGCTGGTTGTTTTCAAATCGATTGATAATATGCTGCATTACACCTGGGACTATCTGGCGAATCGCAGGGAATCTCCCCAGCGAACGGAATTAACACTCAAGGTCTTTCGGGTATTGGATGAAGCGTGCCGGCAATTAGCCACTACGGCCGGATACCCGGATATGAATATAGTGGTATGCAGTGATCATGGTCATGGCGCAGTCATAGGTCACTTGTTTTTAAACCGGTTTCTCGATCAGCATGCATATTTGACCAGGCAAAGCCGGCTCTCGCGTACCTGGAGTAAGTTTGTACACAGCTGCCGCAAACGCTTTACCAGCGAAAAAAAGAAGAAGAAACCCTCCGCTCACATTGCCGATCAACTTAATATAAACTGGGCAAAAACCCGGGCTGTGATGACTACCAGCGGGGTAATCTATCTCAATGTCCAGGGGCGCCAGCCGGGTGGGACTGTGCCGCCGGATCAATACCAGAGTCTTCGAGAGGATATCGCAAAATTATTACAGAATGATCCCTTTATTATGAAGGTCGAATGTCCGCCGGAAGCAACCCCGCAGGTGCAGGGAGACTTTCATGTCCCGGATATTTTATTTGAACCGGCAGAAGGTGTGGTGGCACGCCGGACCGTGACGGACGGGCCGGTATGGCAGGAAGGCCGCCCTGATAACCTCCAGGGCTGCCATCGCGTCGAGGGCATCATCCTGGGAGCCGGGCCGGATTTAAAAAAAGGACAAACCTTACAGGCCGACCTGTATGATATAGCCCCCACCATCCTGGCCGCCTGCCGGGTACCGATCCCACAAGGGCTGGACGGCAAACCGATTGCAGCTATGATTCAATGTCCTTTTACATTCGAACAGGAACCGGGCAAAACCTCCGATAAAAGGGACCGTACTTCTATCAAAGAAGTGTACACCAAAGATGACGAGGACCTAATCAGTAAACGTCTATCCGATCTGGGATATTTGTAGGAAATTAAAATCCAATTTAATAGCTATAATAAAAATAACAGGAATTGAACCTTGATAAAGAAACTGTATACCCTACTTGAAAAACTGGATGATTACAGCGGCCGGCTATTTTCATCTCCCATGAAAACACCCAAGCCGGTTGATTTTTCTCTGCCGGGCGAAGAATCCGAGCGCGTGGACCGGGTTATACTGGTAACCCTGGATACGCTGCGTGCGGATCATTTGAGCTGTTATGGGTATCCGCGTAACACTTCACCGTTTCTGGATGCTCTGGCGGCCAACGGGGTATTTTTCCGCCGGGCCTATACATCAATGTCCACCACGGTGCCGGCCCATGCGTCCATCCTGACGGGTCTCCATCCTATTCAGCATAATGTTTTTAAAAACGGACACCGACTGAATGATAAGTACATTACGATAACCCAGCAGTTTAAAAAAATGGATTTCCAGACAGCCGCGTTTGTGAGCACCGACCGGCATTTTAAACCCGGCAATATGCACCGGGGCTTTGATGTGTTTGATGAGCCGTCTTCCTATATCCATGTATATCGCCGGGCCAAACCCACTGTGAACCAGGCCGTCAAATGGCTCAGGCAGCAACGGCCTGAGGACAAATTTTTCCTATGGCTGCATTTATTTGACCCCCATGATCCGTTTAAAACACCCGTTTCATCGTGTCCGATCCTGCGCGAGGAAACACCCGAACAGAGATCGGCCATGTTACACTGTCTGCTGAATGAGCAGCATGTGGATAAAGGTTTTTATAATGATAACACGGATAAAATACTCTCGACCATGGATGCCTATGATGCGGAAATCATGTACATGGACTGGCATTTGCGACGGTTCTTTCAGGCGGTTCAGGCGGCCGGGCTGGGGCCGAATACCCTGTGGATTGTCACCGCCGACCACGGCGAGGGGCTGGGCAACCACCGCTGGATGGGACACGGAAAACATGTGTATAACGAACAGGTGCATATTCCCCTGATGGTATACCTCTCTTCACGTAATCTGCGACACCTGCAGGTAGATCACATCGTGGAACATGTGGATATCTTACCCACGATCATGGAACTTCTCCATACGAGTTTCGACCATCAGGCCCTGCCGATCCAGGGAGAATCCCTGGTCCCGCTGTTTATAAAAAACGGCCGGAACTATACCAAGGATTTTGCGTTTATCCAGCGACGCCATTTTGATGAAAGCGGCCGTCCCGAGGTAATCAATCCCGAAAAAGACCAATATGAAGATGGTGAAAAATATGCTCTGAAACGCGGAGACTATAAATATATCTATCACACCCAGGGAAACGATGAGTTGTATTGTGACAGAGACGATTATTATGAGATAAATAATCTGATAAATCATTCTCTGCCGGAAGAAGCGCGGCTCAGAGACTTCCTGCAGAACAAAGTAGATTCTTTCAGGAAAACCAGCACCGATGAACCCCAGGCGGTGGATCAGGTCACGATCGAACGATTAAAGGCACTGGGATATTATCAGTAAGAAAGCCGCAAGCCAGACATCAGGTACGACTGATTCGCTTATGGAGTTATGATTATGATACTATCTGACAAACCGCATAAACGCCCCAATGTTCTGCTGATAGTCGTGGATTGTCTGCGCGCGGACCGGTGCCCTTTAGATCCCGACGATCCTTATAATGAAAACCTGTGCTTCTGGCCCGATTTCAGAAAGTCGTCCACCTGTTTTTCCCAGATGATCAGTACTGCCAGTGTGACGCCGGTATGTTTTGCCAGTATCTTTAGCGGCCAATATTCATTCACTCACGGCATTCGTACCATCAAAGGTCCGGGCATCCATCCGAAGGTCCCCACCCTGGCTACGGTCCTGAAAGAGCAGGGCTATCATACGCATGGCTTTTTAACCGGCCCCCTCTCACCGATCTTTGGCCTGGACCAGGGATTCGATACCTACGAGTGCCGGGAACGGAAACAAAACATTTATACCCAATGGGGTGATGAGCTTTTTGAAAAGCTCCCGGCGATTTTTAATACGCCGCCCGCTTTGGTTGTGCTGCATCTTTTTGAACTTCATTATCCCAGAGCCGTTCAAAAAAGAAAGGTACACCGGCGTTCGGCCAAACGTTACGATTACGCCTGGTGGGAACTGAACGAACAACTGGCAAAAATCATGGAACTCGTTCCCGACCATACCATCACCCTGCTCACCGCTGATCATGGCGAACGGCTTTTCCGGCCTTCTGATAAAACTCCCTGGGGATACCTGTATCGAAAACTCAGAAAAAAACTCAAGTTGCCCCGCCGGACCTGTGACGGCAGGGATCACGGCTTTCATATTTTTGATGATCTGATTCGGATTCCTTTAGCAGTACATGGGCCCAAACTGCCCCGCGGAAAAATCATCGACCAACAGGTCTGTCAGGTTGATATAATGCCGACTATTCTGGATCTCTTACATATTGAAAAACCTATGGCCACCAACGGCCGGCCCCTGGTTCCTTTGATAGAGAGCAGGGAACAGCCCGAAAAATCCGTTTTTCTGGAAACAGGAAATACGGATTTATGGCGTTCGTGGCGGGGCCTGCGCTTCCACCAGTGGAAATATGCAGAACAGATCGATACCCAAACCCAGACGGTTTTGGATTTCCAGCTATATAATTTAAGAGAGGACCCAACAGAGCATAAAAATGTCGCCCCCCTTAACCGCGACCTGCTTACTCAGATGAAAAATGATATTCAGACCATCATCCAGGACAATCCCATGGGCCCCGACGCCGGCGGCCGGGAATTAACCCCGGAAGAACAGAATGAGTTGAATGAGAAATTAAAGGCGCTGGGGTATCTGTAAAAAAATTGATCAATGATGAGTGGTGCAGGGTATGACAACTCACTCTACCCTACAGAATGAGCATGGCATCACCGTAGCTATAGAAACGGTATTGATGCTTGACGGCCTGTTGATAGGCCTTCAGAGTGGACTCCGTACCGGCAAAGGCGCAGACCAGTGCCAATAATGAGGTTCGCGGCAGGTGGAAGTTGGTGATCAGGGTATTTACAATACGGAACCGATAACCGGGGGTGATGAATACATTGGTCCAGCCGGAGCCGGGCCGGACGCGGTTATTTTCCGCCAGGGTTTCCAGGGTGCGAACCGAAGTTGTCCCAACAGCCACGATCCGGCGGTGATCCTGTATCGCCTGATTAATGAGGGCCGCATTTTCCTCGTCCAGTTGATAATACTCGGCATGCATTTGATGATCTTCAACTCTTTCCGTGGTTATCGGTTTAAACGTGCCCAGGCCCACATGCAGCATCAGACGGGCGACCTGGATATATTTTACCTCCAGGGCCTCTAATAACTCTTCGCTGAAATGCAGCCCGGCCGTGGGGGCAGCGACCGAACCGGCTGTTTGGGCATACACCGTCTGATAACGGTCGCGATCTATTTTGTCCTGAACGATATCCTCTCTGGTACGATGGATATAAGGCGGCAAGGGAGTTATACCGTATTGATTTAATATATCAAGAAATCCCCGTCTGAATTTCGCTTCTATCATCCACTTGCCCTGCTGCAGGTTTTCAGCCATCTTAAAAGATAATTCCGGAACAGACTGGAATTGCCGGTTTGGGTCTGCCAGATTCACGATCTCACTAATTTGCAGACGCCCGGCGTTTTTTAACATCACCTGCCAGAGGCCTTCTTCAGTCTCCCTCAGGAATAATCCCTCGACGAGTCCTCCGGTCTGGCGCCGCAGGTAAAACCGGGCCGGGATAACCCGGCTGGTATTAATGACCAGGCAGTCGCCGGCCCGGAGGTAATCCATACTATCGGAAAAATATCGATGCTCGATCTGCCCGCTATCCCTGGTCAGTACCAGCAGGCGGGACTGGCCGCGACGAGCGGCCGGCTCCTGAGCTATAAGATACGCAGGCAGATGATAATCAAGTTGATTGGTATCCATAGTGATAAATTGACAATACTGGCAAGGGGACGTTCCGTTATCAGACGTAAATATCAGGCCAGATATTTTTATTTAACTATTAATAATCAATTGCCTGTCATTTTAAACGATAATCAGAAGGAAAGATAATAAAAATCAGCGGGAAAACCGATATAGAAATCAGGAATACTAATCCTATCACTATGAATTAAGTCAATTCCGATAGCTACTTCGGCTATCACTACCGGGGGGGGGCGGGCGGCCGGGAATCAGGACGATTCCATTCAGCCGGGTCGTTGGAAAACAATTCCTTTAGTTATTCGGACCTGAATTATCCTGTCAAAGTCGGCGTATTTTAAATCCGATATCTATACTGAGATACCTCTTTTGTTGAGTATGATCAATTATAGGGCAAACCTATGACTACAATTAACACTGATTATGAGCGAATGGCCTGTATCGTGGCTCAGATGAGCCGGGATGAAGTTAAACAGGAAATATTACATTTCAAGGGAACGTTCAAACTGGACTTTCCAGAAGACTATCTGGAACAACTCTCCGTGGAACGGCTGCGTCATATCCTCCTGGCCGCTAAATTGCAGCAGAGTGGGATTAATTAATCCCTCCCTTATGCATTAACAGTTTTACCTTAATGTATATTAAGCCAGACCATCTCTTCACAAAATTTTTAAGGTCCGAAAATATTCATATCACTTTAGCCCAACAGTAGTTATCCAGCCGGGTTTAATTTTTTTCAAAAAAACATCCCCATCAATTTGCATTCTGTAAATTTATATTTTAGATTTAACTTGTCAGGTGAAGAACACCAACGAGGTCCTGAGTTGAGTGTTTTTACTTTAGAGGCTGACAGGGACGTATTGATCAGGATTACAAAGGATGAGGAGTTAACTTAACGATCCTGCTCCAGACGATCCTGGCACCGAAACTTGGAGTTAGGTTCTTCCCGAGCCTAAAAGAAAATAAACTTGAGGCCTCGTTGCTTGAACTAACCACCCCAAGGGCCAAAGGATTCGGCTCTTTTAACGGGTGACGCCATATTGAATGATGGCGATTATGATATAGATGCCGGTTCTGCCTGAGCCGGGGCCGTGGTGCGGCCCGGGACGCAGGCAATCGAGGACGATCCGAACCGGCCCGTTTAAAAATTTCTCATGGCTGGCAGATTCTGGCGAAATCTGAACACGGATGGGCACGAAAATAAGATTTCGCCAGAACCGGCAAAAACAATCGCTGTTACTGAAACAGTGTGTTAATAAATTTACCGATGGGCTCCGAAAGGTGTAATATGTTTTCCGGTAAGGGAGAGACCATTGGACCTTGAGCCAATGATTTGTACGGACCGTTTTTGCAGCCTATAAGATTTGATTCGGTAGCCTATAAGTTAGGGGTTTAGGGCCTTCTGCGTTCGACTGGAACCAGAGGTCCTTTTTTTTGCGCGCAGAGACGGCCGTAATGAGCTTAAGCTAAAATCCCTTTTTATGATTTTGCCGTTTTAGTGTCGTCGTCTTCGGCCGCCTGATCGACCTCTTCGGCTTGATCGATAACGGCTCTTCCCGGATTTGTTGCTGAACTCCGGTGTCTCTCCTTCCCACACCGGTTCGATATGATTGATCCTGATCACTTCTTTTAACACACGAAGATTGGCCCGGGTGTAAAATGTCATGGCAATCCCCTTACGCCCCATCCGGGCCGTTCGGCCCGTGCGATGGGTATAGGCCTCGCAGGACTGGGGAAAGTCATAATTGATGACGTGACTGACATG
This sequence comes from Sedimentisphaerales bacterium, assembly GCA_016930295.1. GTDB lineage: Bacteria > Planctomycetota > Phycisphaerae > Sedimentisphaerales > SM23-30 > JAFGHE01. The sequence goes on along the minus strand of JAFGHE010000086.1, from coordinate 3,921 downwards.
GCTGAAATCCAGCCCCCGGCTGGCAATATTGGTCGCTATAATGATCTTAATATTATTACTCCGGAACCGGTTAAACAGGGATGTTCGGCGGGGCTGCTCCAGGCCGCCATGAATAAAATCCACGGATTTCATTTTGCTGCTTAACTTTTCATAGAGCCTATTGACATTATTTCTTGAATTACAAAAAATAATCGTCTGGGCCGGTTCTTCATTTTTCAGATAATCCAACAAGGCATCAAAATGACTGCCGGCATTCACCTGAATAAAACAATGCTGCAAACTCTGGGGTGACACCTGTTCCGTATTCAGTTCGATCGTTACCGGGTCCCTGAGATATTTATGGGCAAGCCGTTTTATGGCCGCGGGCATGGTTGCCGAAAACAATAATGTCTGATGCTTATGGATCAGGCAGGAAAAAACAAACTCCACATCGTTAATAAATCCCATGTTCAGCATTTCATCCGCCTCATCCAGTACAAAGGTCCTTACCTCCGCCAGGCTCAAAGGCGTATTATAAAGCAGATCAATCAGCCTTCCCGGCGTGGCCACCAGGATATGCACGCCATGCTCCATCTTGCATTTCTGGATCTGGGTGGGCAAGCCTCCGTACACCGCGAAGGGCACGACTTCTGTTTGACGAGCGATTTCAGCAATCTCCTGTACGTATTGCAAAGCCAGTTCCCGGGTCGGTACCAGAATCAACCCCTGCACGGCATTCACCGACAAATCGATCGCCTGAACCATGGGTACCGAACAGGCGCTGGTCTTACCAGAACCGGTCTCCGCACGGGCAACTATGTCTTTACCGGCCATAATATGTAAGAATGTCTGCTCCTGAACCTCGGTCAGCTCGACAAATCCCATTTTTTCAAGCCCGGAAAGAATCTCGGGTTTTAAGTTTAACTCGGAAAATTTCATGTAGCTCAATTCTTCACATTTTACATACAACTTTTCCCGGAAATCCTGCTTTTTAATTGATTCTACCTGAATAACCAGAAAATGGAAAGACATTTCTCTGCTGGTTATTCTTGTAATAGAAATTATTTATGATAGTATTATACAAGCGATAGGACCTGTTGGATCGTTTTTGAACTCGTTGGTGCATATAAAACTAACCTATACGGCAGACAAGTAGTTTACGATGGAACAATATATATCAAAGATTTCAGAGGAACTGTCTTTAAGATCCGGGCAAACCCTGGCGGTAGTGGATCTTCTGGAACAGGGAAGTACCGTGCCGTTTATCGCCAGATATCGCAAAGAGGCAACCGGCTCGCTGGACGAAACTATTATAACTGGGATACGGGATCGGCTGGCGCAATTACAGGAACTGGATAAACGCCGCAAGACTATTTTAGAAACCATAGATACCAGCGGTAAACTGACTGAGGCGCTTAAAGAAAAAATCCTGGCGGCCCAGACCATGGCGGTACTGGAAGATTTGTATTTACCCTACAAACCCAAACGCCGTACCAGGGCAACCATCGCCCGGGAGAAAGGGCTGGAAGCTCTGGCACAGGTAATCAATGAACAGGGAGATAGTGATCTCTATAAAAAGGCAAAAGAGTATATCGACAGGGAAAAAGGTGTGGAAACGGCCGATGATGCCCTCTCCGGCGCCCGGGACATAGTTGCCGAATGGATTTGTGAAAATGAACACATACGCTCTGCGATGCGAGATATATATAAACGTCTGGCCGTTATGGAAGCCAGGGTGATCAGCGATAAAGAGCAGGAAGGAATCAAGTACCAGGATTACTTTGACTGGCAGGAGCCGGCCGCCAAAGCGCCCTCGCACCGGATACTGGCCATCCGGCGCGGCGAAAAGGAAGGAATATTACGGCTGCGGATCCTGGTGCCGGATGATTATGCGATTGCGCAAATCGAATCGATAGTGATAAAACGCGACAACGCGGCAGCGGAACAAATAAAGCTGGCCATAGCAGATGGATTCAAGAGACTGCTGTCCTTATCGATGGCCACCGAGGTTCGTCTGGAAACAAAAATACGCGCCGATGAGGAAGCGATTCGCGTTTTTACGGAAAATGTACGTCAATTACTGTTAGCCCCACCGCTGGGTCAGAAAAACATACTTGCTGTTGACCCCGGATTTCGAACCGGGTGTAAGGTTGTATGCCTCAATCGCCAGGGCAAACTGCTCAAAAACGATACTATTTACCCCCATAGCGGCCCTGACAGTGAAATAGCAGGCGCCAAAAAGCTTAAACAGTTATGTGATGAATATGACATTGAATGCATCGCGGTGGGCAACGGTACCGCGGGCCGGGAGACGGAAGCGTTTATACGTAAAACAGACCCCGGCCGGACTATTCCGGTCGTGATGGTCAATGAAAGTGGCGCCTCGATCTATTCGGCATCGGAAGCCGCTCGTGAGGAGTTTCCGGATTATGATCTCACCGTTCGCGGGGCGGTATCGATAGGCCGGCGGTTGATGGATCCGTTGGCGGAACTGGTGAAGATCGACCCGAAAAAGCATCGGAGTGGGTCAGTATCAGCATGATGTCGACCAGAACAAGCTCAAAACCAGTCTTGATGATACTGTGATAAGTTGCGTGAATGGCGTGGGAGTTGATGTAAATACCGCCAGCAAGCAGCTTTTAATGTATGTCTCCGGCCTGGGAGGGCAACTGGCGGAAAATATTGTCGCCTATCGCAATGAAAACGGACCGTTCACATCGCGCGCCCAGTTGAAGAAAGTGCCCAAACTGGGCCCCAAAACATTTGAGCAATGCGCCGGCTTTTTGCGTATCCGCAACGGTGATAACCCCCTGGACGCCAGCGCCGTGCATCCTGAGAGTTATGCAATAGTAAAGGCTATGGCAGCGGATGCCGGCTGTTCGGTCAGCGATCTGATGAAGGAAAAACTGTTACGCGACCGGATTGATTTAAGTCATTATGTAACCGATACCACGGGTCTGCCGACTCTGAATGACATTATGTCCGAACTGGCCAAACCGGGCAGAGATCCCCGGGAACAGTATACCCCCTTTAAATTCGCGGATGATGTCAATAAAATCGAAGATCTGAGCCCCGGGATGAAGCTGCCTGGAATCGTGACTAATATTACAGCCTTTGGCGCATTTGTCGATATCGGCGTTCATCAGGAAGGTCTGGTTCACATAAGCCAAATGGCAAACCACTTTGTAAAAGACCCGAACGACATCGTCAAGGTGCACCAGAAAGTCCAGGTAACGGTTATGGAAATTGACATTGAACGTAAAAGAATATCATTGAGTATGAAAGCATAAATACAGATATAAAACTGCCGGCGAGTGATTGAAGAACTAAAAAAGCAAGGCTGGCCTGTCAGGCGTTCCGGTGGCTAAACCAAACTCAGATTGACATGTTATTACTGTTATTTATTAATACCAAAGTACAACGTGTCTTACTTGGCTTTCTGCCGGCTTGGCGGCTTCCGGCTTGGCGGCTTCCGGTTAAGATCGTCGTAATCGCCACCCGGCCTTAATTCCAGTACCTGCACGAAAAACGGTCCAAAAGGCTTATACTTATTCTGGATAGACTCTCGATAGTCAGTCGCCTGCTTGGAGGTGTCGAACTCCGCTAATATCTTGCACTTATCCGTCCCTCGTTCAAATTCAACCACACAATGGCCCTTTGTGTCCTCTCCGCTGGACGGTCCGGGGTTGTCTTTGGCGGTCTGGTAATATTCCACCACTTCTTCCTCGGTATGAAATCTGGCCAACGTCTCACCTTTGCCCTTTTTAAAGTTTATGATGCGAAACACTATCTTATCCTTTCCGTCGCTTTCATAGCCTCAAAACATACTATTTAAGATATACATTATCTTCTAAAAACTCTCAATATTACTATAATATCAAAATATCCCTCGAATTGCAACCATTTAAAATATCTTTTTATCGACCTTTATTTGCAGTTATT
>JAFGHE010000085.1 GCA_016930295.1 Sedimentisphaerales bacterium | reverse complement strand
GGTGAGAGTAGCTCAGTCGGCTAGAGCACCAGGTTGTGGTCCTGGGGGTCGCGGGTTCGAGTCCCGTCTCCCACCCTTACATATTAAAAGAGTTCGCCCAGTGTATTTATCTTAGTGTTGGAGGGGCGAATCCAAAGGTATAGCTAACACTATATAGAGTCTATAGGCACAGGTATGTCAGATAACATGGACGAAAGTCATCTGCTCCTGGCGGCCCAGTATATCCATGAACAACTGGAGGCGCTATCCAGGGAGTTTCCGGGTATCCATGAAAACAAGGATATCGAGTGCGTGCACCAGGCGCGGGTGGCGTCCCGGCGGCTGCGCGCGGCACTTCGGATATTTCAAAACTGTTTTGCTCCCAAAAAATATAAAAAATGGCGTCAGGAGGTACGACGCCTGACCAAAGGACTGGGCACTGCTCGCGATAATGATGTAGCCATCATTTTTTTGCAATCCACCTTGAAAGATTTAACTGAGAAAAAGTTACGCCCCGGGATTAAGAGATTTCTACTGCGATTGGCGCAGGAAAGAAAAGCGATCCAGCCTAAAGTGATTAACGTAGTGAACCGTCTGGACCAGGGCCAGATCCTGGACCAGATGTTCGCCGAAGTCGGCGGTATTCAGTTTGCTCTCAAGCGGCGCGGGCCGGAAAGAAAAAGCCTGTTTCTCTTTGAACATGCACGCCGGCAAATACTGAATTGCATTAACCATATCATGCAATTCCAGCCCAGCCTGGCCAATCCCCACGCTATCGACGACCATCATCAGATGCGTATCGCCGCCAAACGCCTGCGATATACTATGGAAATATATCAAACGGTTTTCGACGGACAACTGGATCCGTTCATCAAGACAGCCAAAAAATTACAGACCCTGCTGGGCAATATCCACGACTGCGATGTCTGGATCGAACGCCTGGATACCTTTATCCGGAAAGAACATTCACGCACGATACAATACTTCGGCCACACCCGATCCTTCCACCGCCTGAAACCCGGTATCGAGTACCTCACAAAGGAGCGGCAGCAATACCGGAATACGGTTTTTGAGCAGCTGAAACAATACTGGCAAAAACTTCTGGAAAGGGATAACTGGGATAAACTGGAGCAGGTTCTGAATGAACAGGTGGCTCAATTCAAGGAGCCGCAACAACCATCGGCGATCGAAGCATCGCCTGCCGAATCACAGGAGACACTTTCCCTGCCGGCTGAAGACGAACTCATCCCACCACCCCAGAGGCCGGAATCCGAACCGGCGCCTGCACATCCTGACCCGTCTGACAATACGGATTCCATCACCTCCGATAACTGGATGATAACAGCGCAAAAAAGAACACGCCCATGATAGTAGCACTAATCAGTGATGTGCACGGCAACCTGCCCGCCCTGGAGGCCGTAGTCAAGGATGCCCGCCGTCATGAGGCCGTGAGTCTCTGGAATGCCGGCGACCATACCGGCTACGGCCCGTTCTCCGAAGAAGTTCTTAACCTCATACAACAGGAAAACATGACAGCTATTGCAGGTAACTATGACTCGAAAGTACTGGCCTTTGAGAAAAAGAGAGATAAATGGCGTCATAAAAAAGCCCCGTTAAAATTCACAGCTTTTGAATGGGCCTGGGAACACCTCTCTGCAGACGCCAGGGATTACCTTCGAACATTACCCGAAGATATCCACCTGGATATAGACGGATTTCGTGTACTGCTCACCCACGGGAGCCCGGCCTCTAAAAAGGAGCCGCTCGGACCCCAGACGCCTCTTTCACACCTGAAAGAATTAGCGGATTTAGTCGATTGTGATATCATCGCGTGCGGTCACTCCCATGAGCCTTTCTCACGCCTGGCCGGTGGCGTCCTCTTTGTTAATCCCGGCAGCGTCGGGAGATCTTTTGGAAATGATCCGCGCGCCTCGTATGCCCTATTGCACTTTCAACCTGGCGAAATAATTGTACAGTTGCGTTTTATTCATTACGATATCGACCGGCTTCTTCAGGCCCTCAAAGATAACAACCTGCACCCGGAATTTACCGACTTATATTTGGTCGGTAACGCACCATGGGATGACGAGACTCAAACTACTGTTTACGATCATCCCAGCCTGTTATGCCACAGAAAAAAGGATAAATCCCGTATGCAAACCATCCTGGACGTAGCGCAGGCTTATGCCTACGAGCCAGAACATGCCGGCCAGGTCTGCCGGCTGGCATTACGACTGTTCGATGAATTACAGTCCCTCCTCCAGATGGGCGAGCAGGAAAGATTCTTCCTGATCTGCGGGGCGATCCTCCATGACATCGGCACGGAAAAACCCGAAAAAGGTCATCATGAACATACTCAGGAAATAATATTGGGTCAAAAGAAATTCCCATTTCAAAACAATGAACGGAACATCATTGGCTGCATTGCTCGTTACCATCGGCGTCAACGTCCCGACCTCGATCATCCTGAATTCGCCCGGCTGGATGCTTTAACACAACAAAATGTCTCCACCCTGGCCGGTATCGTCAAACTTGCCGACGGCCTGGACGCCAGCCACGAAAATCGAATAAAAAATCTAACCTGCAAAATCAAGGGCAGAAAAATTATCATCAAATGTCAATCCGCTGCTCCCGCCCATGAAGAACAAACCGCAGCCGACCGAAAAAGCGATCTCCTGACCAAAAGCCTGCAACGAGATGTTAAATTAATATTTAACCTCTAATAACACAACACATTAGGAAAACTTTCCGGAATTCACTATCATATCTTTATCCCTTCTTACCATAGCGTAATACAACCAGGAAGACGGATGATTTTCTACTGATTTTTCCTGAAATTTAATGTTTTGACAAAATAGCCCCTTGACTGTTAAATAACTGTCATTATGGATAATCCAGGCAAAACCAAATCCGGGGATACCAAGATCATTGCGGCAATTGATATCGGGTCCAACCTGATCCGGCTGTCGGTGGCGGAGGTGCTGCCGGATGGCAGTATTGAGATTCTCGAGCAACTGCAAAGGGCCACTCGTCTGGGGCAGGACACCTTCCGCCGGGGCCGCTTGGGCAACCAGGCTATCCGAACGGCGGTCGCAATTCTGAGAGATTACCGTAAATTACTGGATTTCTACCATGTGGATATGATCCGGGCGGTAGCCACCAGTGCCGTGCGTGAGGCACGTAACACCGATATGTTTCTGGACCGGATCGCGATTGCCACCAGTATTGATATTGAGGTCATCGATACCATGGAAGAAAGCCGGCTAACGGTTGCCCCCCTGAGCCAGGCGATCAGCAGTATTTTGACAGATGACAAATATAACATTTTAACGGC
>JAFGHE010000084.1 GCA_016930295.1 Sedimentisphaerales bacterium | reverse complement strand
TCGGTTCAAACACATCCAGTTCCATCATGATATCACAGGTTCCCTGATCCATGTCTTTTCGGACCAGGGACATGGACCGCACTTTGACGGAAGGAAGCCGGGTGAAAATTTCGGCAAGAAAAATCCGTAGTTGGGGGAATGTTCCGTATAAACGAAGAGAAAGCCCTGTTTTTTGGAAATGTTCGCTAATAAAAGTCTCGCTCGGAGTGATCTCGTTAAGACGAACCGAACATTCACCACTGAACCGGCCCAGCAGACGGATCACCTCGGGAATATCATGGTTTTGGGTAAGGACATCGACATAGTGACGGACCCGGTTCGTGAGCGCCTGTTGATTGCGGACCACACTTTGCAGTCGGACCAGTTCGCTTTGCGCTTCCTGGTTTTCCTGTTGTTTGACCTCCTGTTCGCGGCTGATCTGGACCGATTCCCTGTCCATCGGATTGATGACAAAGAGCCAGACAAAAACAACCAGCCCTGAAATTGCCGCCAGGCCGTAGAGATCAATATCAAAAATTCTGGGTTTCTTGCATATGAGCATAATTGAAAACCTCGGACTCAATAACAGGATTAAGAGTGCCTTCAATCACAAAATCAATGGAGACCACGCTTTCCTGCGGATTTTTCGATTGTAGTGCCATTTGTTTTCTGCCGGTGTTCTTCAGGTGAACCTGGCTGAAATAGCCGCTGTTTTGCAGGATGACCATATAGTCAGAGACCGCGGCATAATTAAACGCCTTGCCCTTGAGGAACATGGTAATCTGTATGTCCGGCGCTGGACCGCCGGACGAGTCCGGGCTGTTATCTCTGATCTGGAACATGGATGCGCCCGGAGCCGTCGTCTGAGCGCCGCGGGCGCCGGCTGCCGTTGTTTTCTCGTCATGAGAAAATTTCATTTCTTCCAGATAGATCAGGTCCGGACTGTGCCGGGACAAATAGCCGGTGATGGCGAGAAAGTCAGTATACCGGTCCAGTTCCGTAAGAAGGGCATAGCGGTTCTGCCACTGTTCCAACTGGTCTCTGGTACGATTGAGTGTTTTAATCTCCTCCTGAAGCTGTTGGGATTTTTGCGAGAGAGTTTTCGTGCTTTCCTCGTAACTGGCACATGATACATGTTTAATAACGACCCACCCGCACATGATGCAGAAGGCGAGGACAAACAGGACGCTCCAGAACCGCTGGCGCCACTGGCGCTGCTGGCTGTTTTTGACATCATCAGGAATCAAGTTTATGGGTGTCATCTATACAGTCTCCCGGGCCAGGGCCAGCCCTAACGCAGTCGCCCAGGCCCCCCGGTTCGAACGCGACTCGGGCAGATTCGGGATTATTTCATCCAGCAGGGGATGAGTAATAATTTCGACCGGCAGTTCAAACTGACCGGCCAGAAATGTGTCCAGATTTTTAGTCATCCCGGCAGAACCACAAAGCGCAATTTTAGTCAAACAGGTATTTTGATGTTCGGTAATAACATAATTCAGGGTGCGAATTATTCCTTCCGCCAGGTTGGTCAGTTCTCCCTGGAGAGAGGTAAAAATAGTTTTGGCAATATCCGTGTTGGGTATGGGATTCTCGCATTCTGCCAGGGCGGTACGGGATTTGCCGGTATCGGATACGTTATACCGGAAATGACGTGCCTGGGTATCCAGACCATACAAAATTTTAATCTGTTCCGCCTGCGGATATTGAATCATCATTCTCTGGGAGATAGTCTGGGTCAGTTCCCTGCCACCCAGTTGAAACCGCCGGCAGAGCACCGGGCCGCGCTGTGAACTGACTACCAGCGAACTGCCGGAATAGCCTATATCCAGAATGGCGATGATAGGCTCTTTAGGTGATGATGCCGGTTGATTTCCCCTGAGTTCGTCATGAGTATCCGATGCTTTGGTGTTGGTTTCCTCGCTATGGGAGCGGTTATGAAAAACAACCCGGCTCAGAGCGCAGGGAAGCGTGTCAATGCCGCTGCAACGCAGACCCAGAGACGCCAGCATGGCTATTCGATTTTTGATCCATTTCGCTTCGGTCGCATAGGCCATAACCGTCATCCGGGCGTTACGGTGGTCGTGCTCCAGAACGACGTAGTCATAAACGGCCTGGTCAATCGGATAGGCCAAATGATGGGCAATCTGTAATTTTATCGCGCCTAAAACGGCGTCCCGCGGCAAACCTCCGGCCGGAGCCGGTATGCTCAGAGGCCGCATATCGATTTTGTCCTGGCGGCAATGTAAGACCACATCCCGCCCGGCGAAATTACCCCGTTTCATCAGCCTTTCCAGCGTGACCCTCCATAAGGCCTCGGACAATTGCTCCGGGTCCGATGAGGTATAGGTATCAATATCTAACACGCCCATATGGGCCTCTTCCTGGGGTAAGATACATTCCAGCGCGCTGTGGACATGAAGCGTGTTTTCCCGGCGTACCAGTTGGATAGCCCGCAGAGCAGTGCTGGACCAATCCAGCCCTATCGGTAAATATTTATTTCGAATACGCTTAAACATAGTTACGATATTCTCGACAAATCAAATAACGGCAACACCAGCGATATGACCAGGGTCCCGACAATCAGTCCCATGAATATCAGGATGACCGGTTCCATTATACTGGTCATCGTGGATATCCGGATTTCGTTTCGGTCGTCCAGGTAATCCGCGAGCATGGTCATGACCCGTCCGATTTTCCCGTTATTCTCGCCGGTCTGGACCATCTGCGCTATGCTGGGGGGGACCAGCCGGCTGTGGCTCATGACCTCATGCATGGACTGACCCTGTAACACACTTTCATGCATTTCGCCGATCAGATGGCAGTATAGATAATGTCGGGTCGAGTTAATGGTCAGTTTCAGTGACTCCAGCAGGGGAACACTCGATTCCACCAGTAATCCTAACATACGTAATATCCGGGCTATGATCAGAGAGGTTATTAATTCCCCGATGATCGGAATCTTCAGGCTGGTACGAGCAATAAAACGCCGGCCCCGCTGGCTGCGCAGCCAGAATACGATGGATCCTGTCACTGCCGAGATAAGTACCACGGCGATAAGCATATTCTGGCGGACAAGAGCTGATATGGCCAGCATGGTTTTGGTCGTCCGGGGCAGAGTGACCTTCATTTCCACAAAGATATCGGCAAAGCGGGGCAACACGAAAAAGGTCAGCACGATCGTGACGACCAGGCAGATAATGCTTAACAGGACCGGATAGATCATCGCGGAAATGAGTTTATGACGTAACCGGTCCGATTGACGTGATACATCCGCCAGACGGTTCAGGATTTTTGTTAAATTACCGGTAGATTCACCGGCGGAGATCATACTGGTATATATAGGGTCAAACACTTTGGGGTATTGGGCCGTGGCGGACGCCAGCGTACCGCCTTCTTCCACGTGTTGATGCATTTGTCCCACCAGAACACACCAGTGCCTTTTATTTTTTGCGGAAGCAAACTGCTTTTCAATAGCTTCCAGGGAGGCGGCGACCGGCGTACCGGTCTCCAGCATAATCGCCAGTTGAGAGGTGAAAAAGGCGACCTCATTACGCGATGCCTTTTTCGCTTCCGCCGGCGCCGTGGAACTGAAAGGACCGCTTAACCAGGCAGGGAGATTGAGAATGCCTCCCTTGCCGAACACGGTTTTGCCTCTCGGATTGATCCGGACCGGCGTCAGTCCGCGCCGGCTCAGCTCCGCCTGAGCCTGGGACAGGTTTTCCGCACTCAACGTGTCGGCCACTATGGTTCCGGATTTATTTATTGCCTGGTATTCAATAATCATGTTATTCGTATTATTTTTCCCGGATTTAAATTTGATAATCCGCGGTTATACTATATTTCATTCGATATCACAGGTTCTGCCTGAACGTTATTCAATTTCTCTTTAACATCAATTTCATCCTCAATGAAACAGACGCGCATCATTTCTTCGATACTGGTCAATCCCTGCTCGACACAGCGGATGCCGGCGTCTTTAAGATCGCGCCAGTTCCCGCGTTTGAGATAATTTTTTATTTCCGCCGCCGAAGGCCGGTTCAGGATAAGATCCCGTAAAACGGCATTCATCTCCAGTACCTCACAGATGGCTCGCCGCCCTTTGTAGCCGCTGTCGTGACACAGAGGGCATCCCTGTCCCCGATGAAAGGCACGGTTGGTGGATCCCTGCCAGTTGATTTCCTGTAAAACCGACACGTCCGGAAAATACGTGGTCTTGCATTTGGGACATATCGTACGCAGCAGGCGCTGTGCCACCACGCCCACCAGACTGGAGGCCAGCAGGTACGGCTCGATATTCATATTTAATAATCGGGTTACCGAACCGGCACTGTCATTGGTATGCAGGGTGCTTAGTACCAGGTGACCGGTCAGGGCCGCCTGGATCGCCACCTTGGCGGTTTCCTCATCTCGAATTTCACCGACCATAATGATATCCGGGTCCTGTCGCAGTACCGACCTGAGCGTTCGGGCAAAGGTCAGCCCCACGGCTTCATGAACCTGAATCTGATTGACTAATTCCAGTTGATATTCCACCGGATCTTCAATCGTAATAATATTGCGCTCCTTGGTCCGGAGCAAATCCAGCGCGGAATAGAGAGTCGTGGTTTTGCCGCTGCCGGTGGGGCCGGTCACCAGTAACATACCGTGGGGTTTACTCAGCATACGCTTGAATGACATGACCATGTCATGCTCATAGCCCAGCAGATCGAGCTTCAGTTGCAGGTTGCTTTTATCAAGTATTCGCATGACAATCTTTTCGCCCAGGATCGTGGGCATACTCGAGATACGCAGGTCAATTTCCCGACCTTCCACCATGACATGGATACGGCCTTCCTGCGGCACGCGTTTTTCCGCGATATCCATACGCCCGACCACTTTCACCCGTGAGATAATGGCGGCATGCCATTCCCGCGGGGGTGTCATCAAATCATGCAGCATCCCGTCAATGCGATAACGTATGTGAACACAGTGTTTATCCGGCTCGATATGGATATCCGATGCCCCTTCCCTGACTCCCTGTTGAATACTCATGTTCACCAGGTTGACCACCGGGCTGCCGTCGTTCAAATCGGACAGATCAACCAGGGTGTCTTCATCAACGGCTTCTTTCTCCACGAGTTCCACATTGGTACTTTCCAGCGACGCCACGAACGAATCAATTTTAACATTCTGGGCATAATATTTTTTAATGTATTCCCGGATATTCGCTTCCAGGGCAATGACCGGCTGAATACACAGACCGGTGCTCCGTTCCAGATCATCCACTACCAGCAGGGCCTGGGGTTCCGCCATGGCCACGGTCAGATCATCCTCGACCATGAACATCGGGATAATCAGATGCTTTTCCGCTATCTCCTTGTCGATGGTGTCCACAATGAGCGGATCAATCAGTCCCGGCGCCAGCTTCACCCAGGGCAGCCCCAGCCGCTGCGAAAGACACTCCAGCACC
>JAFGHE010000083.1 GCA_016930295.1 Sedimentisphaerales bacterium | reverse complement strand
TCATATATCAAAGTAGAGCTTGGTAAAATTATTACCCCCACTCATTTTATTTACCTTTGCGCCTTGGCGGACCTATGGGGGGCGGACCTATGGGTCACACCTACACAGGGGACCTATGGGGTCACACCTACACATTTTACATTTTTTCGAGTTCATTTTCTTAACTTTGCGTCTTGGGGACTTTGCGTGATAAATTAAACTTCCCTACTCCACCGCCCCAGGCTGTCGCGCCGGCTTTCTGACTGGTCGCTGATGCGTGTGCCTTCACGCCAGAGCAGGTTTTTCCGTTCGACCAGTTCTTTGAGGTAATCGTAATGCGGGCACTTTGGGCCGTGGAAGCTCTCCTTGCAGATACAGGAGGAAAAATGCAGTACCACTTCCTCGGGCTTAATATCCGAGCGTTTACCCAGGAGTTTAAACAGGTTGCTCAGCTTGCGCAGGGTGGCCCGGCCGCAACAACCGCCGCAGGTCATGTTCAGATAACGTATCGGTTCATCAGCAGGATAATCAGCAAAACCGCCCTCTCGTTTATGAAACGCCTCTTCACATAAATAGCCGCTGCATCGCTCTTTGACAATATCACACTGTAAAACCACGATATATTTCGTTTTATACATGAATTTTCTCTTAAGCTCATTTGAATATGACGAATCAGTCCAGGGATGGATTCCACATATAAAGGAACTGGGGACCATGCCCCTGGAGCCAGTCAGGCAGTTGAAGGTTTACCAGCGCCCCCGGCCGGACATCGTTTAAGGCAGAGCCATAGACATTGGGCTTATAATTTACCGGCCGTTGATAGATAACGACTTTCGCTCTTTCGATTCCGGCTTTTTTACGGGCCCACCGGATGGCATCGTCCGGATAGCCGATCTGGTCTATTAAGCCCTCTTCCAGGGCCTGGGAGGCGGTAAATACCCGGCCGTCCGCCAGTTCCCGCAGCTTATCCTCCTTAAGGTTCACCCGCCCCTGCAGAACCACTTCCAAAAACTGCTCGTAAAACTGCATGATAATACCTTCCAGTAACTCGATTTCACCGGCCTCCCGCTTTTTCAGGGGGGAACCGATATCTTTCAGTTGGCCGCTTTTAATGGCCAGGGCATCCATCCCGATAATATCCATGGTCCCTTTAAAACTAATCGTCTGTAAAATGGTGCCGATACTGCCGGTAACCGTGCCGGGCGTGGCCATGATATAATCGCTCCCGCAGGCCAGATAATACCCCCCGCTGGCCGCCACGTCCAGCATACACGCCACTACCGGCTTGTCGGTCTTCTCCTTGAATTCCCGCAGCCGGTGATACATGCAGTCACTGGCCGCTACCGTCCCGCCCGGTGAATTAATACGCAGCACCACGGCCCTGACATCATCATCGTCCTGGGCTTTATCCAGCTTCTCCACAAACAGGCTGACCGGATTCTCACCCGTACTAAACAATCCGGCCTGTTGCTGGTTTGTCATCATGCCATCGACATCAACAATCGCTATCTTGTCAAAAATAAACCACCCCGGATCACGCCGGATGACAGCCTCCTGCAATTTCTGTCCGGCCGGGACCGGCCGAACCAGATACGCCGACGGCCCACAGCCGGTTAAGAATACCATCAACAATATTATAATGAACCATATACTATTTTTTTTAATTTTCATAATATTCACCCTCTTCATAACAAATTATACATGCCTGAGCTTCGCGCAGGCATGCCACCCAAACATCTATATGTTGTTGATTTACCGGCTCATCACCTGTACATAATGCATTCGTAATTCATGCAAAGCCATCGACAACGCCTGCTTTTCCTCATCCGTCAGATTGCCTTTGGTTTTATCATCCAGGACCTGCAGCAGATCAATATGATGCTTGGCCAGGTCCATATTGATAATCTCTTTGGCCTGTTCATCGTTTGGATCGCTGAGTTTACCCATATACATCAGGGCCTGCAGCATCAGGGCATTAATCAGCATCAAAAAATTAGCCGGCGGCGGCGCCTGGGCCTGACTCCCGGCCCCGGCCGCTGATTCCTGATGATCACTCAACTTAACCTTCTCCTGCTTCGCCTGCGACTTCCAATCCTCATCTGAAATTATCTTTTTATCGTCCGACATCATATAACTCCTAATTGTCTCATCATATTATTGTTTTCTTTGTGCCTCTGTGCCTGTTCTGTTTAAACTTTACATCCCTTGCGTTCCAGCGCCGCCTTGACCAGCCCCAGGAACATTTCCTGCGGACGCAGAGGCCGGCTCGTCATGCACGGATGGGCCTGAGTTCCAATGAAATAGGGATGCCCGGGCAATTCCAGGATTTGCATAATCGGTTGATTCGGCGCCTTACCTGAAAATACCAGACCATGCTCGGTCAGAATATCTATATACTCCGGATTCACTTCCTGCCGATGCCGGAACCGCATGCGTGCCTTTTTCTTCTTTCCAAACAGGTGCCAGGCCAATGTGTCCGGCCTGATCTCCACATCCTTGCCGCCCAGACGCATATTGCCGCCCAGACCCTCGATCTTCTTCTGTTCCGGCAGTATATCAATCACGGCCTGCGCGCAGCCGGGCGATAATTCCGAACTGTCGGCATCGGCAATACCACAGACATTACGGGCAAACTCAATAACCGCCATCTGGAACCCAAAACATATCCCCAGATACGGCACCTCATTCTCCCGCGCATATTGAATACAGCGAATTTTACCCTCTGCCCCCCGCACACCAAATCCGCCGGGCACAATCATACCATCCAGCCCCACCATCCTCTCCCCGACATTCTCATCCGTTATCTCTGTCGTATCGATCCACGCTATTTTAACTTCCGTATCCAGGTGAGCCCCACTGTGCTCCAGGGCATGGATGATACTGGCATAACTGTCACGAACCGAAGTATATTTACCCGTAATCCCGATCGTGACCTCCTTGTCCAGATTATCCAGCCGGTCCACAAAATCACACCATTCCAGCCAGGCCCGACGCTCATGACGCAGATTGATCCGATCCTCCAGCTTCAACATCCGGATCACCTCAAAATCATAACCCAGATCACGCAGCATGCCCGGTATGACATAAATACTTTCGCAGTCATGCATACTGAACACCCGCTCCAGGGGCACGTTGGTATATTGGGCGATCTTCTGCCTGACCTTGGGAGTAACCGGATTCGTCGCCCGGCAGGCGATGATATGGGGCTGCACGCCCATCTCCATGAGCCGCTTGATGCCCAGTTGCGCTGCCTTGGATTTCTGCTCCCCCAGCGTACGCGGCTCCAAAACCTGGGTCAACGCCACAAAACAGACCGAATGAGACCCCTCTTCATAAGCCAGTTCACGCATCGCCTCAATATAGTAAGCGTTCTCCACGTCCCCCACCGTTCCACCTATCTCGACAAATATGACATCGGCACTACTTTGTACCGCCAGTTCACGCAGACGCAGCTTAACCTCGCCGGTCACATGCGGTATCATCTGGACATCACGACCCAGATAATCGCCGTGCCGCTCCTTCTCCAGTACCCGCGTATAAATCTGACCGCTGGTAGTAAAATTAGCCCGGGTCAAGTCCTGGTCCAGCATCCGTTCATATGTGCCCAGGTCCATATCACATTCCATGCCGTCATCCAGCACAAATACCTCGCCATGCCGAAAGGGATTAAGCGTGCCGGAATCAATATTAAGATACCCCTCCAGCTTTATCGGTGAAATCCTGAGCCCCTTGTCCTGCAGCAACTTGGCCAGACTCGAAGAAAATATCCCCTTGCCCAGCCCGCTCATCACGGTCCCCATAATCACCACATATTTACACCGCCCCCGAACATACCCGTTCGGCAGCGGCGTATAAAACTCCGTCTCATCCGAAACATCACTCACACTGCTGATCAATTCTTCACTACTCAATTTATCCCTCACAATTCTATGCCATTAAGAATATTATGATTTCATTTCTCGAAAAAGCTTGTATAATTTGATGTTCTTTAAACTTTTTTTCAAAATCATCATTATCATCAAATTCCATCATACATATGACATCTTTCCCGCCAGGTTTTATAGCAATAGGCTTACACTTTAACTCCGGGAAATACTGCCTAGAAAACTTCACTAAATTAGCAACCTGAAACCAACCCAATTTATCCCTATCCTCAAATCCCTTTGCTTCTGTTGGTAATATATACTCTTTCCCATCTTCATCTAATCCAACATATAATTCGTCTATTTCAATTTGTCCTTCTTCTGCAATAGTTGTCCGTACATGAGATTGCAAATGAAAACACGTAATTCCAGTAAATATATCAATTAATCGATTATACCTTACCAATGATAAAAGACCTTGCTCATCACTTGAGACATGTTTTTCCACGATTTCAGGTAATGCATTTAATGTCTCTATCTGATAAAGACCTTCCTGGATATTAACAAAAGACTCCCTTTTTGTTTTCATAAAAGAGAATCTTCCTTTACCTTTAGGTTTTAAAATCCAGTTTCCAGCCTTTAATATATCATCAGGTAACAAACGCCTGGACCGATAAGTATATACAACATCTGGAGGATTTCTAAGTTGAACGCCAATTTCTTTAGCAGTTTCCACTAGTTCATCTTTTGTGAAATTAATCTCTTTATTAGCCCTGTTCGCATTATATTTTTTATTAAACAAAGCCGTTATTATTTTGTCATAGTCGGACTCATAATTAACTGTCATTTTCAACCTTCTCTATTTTTTAAAATTAATACATTCTCATTTAATTGTAATTTTGTGACAGTTGATATCCTTGTCCGCCACAATTCTATATCTACAATTCGATAGCCAAGCGATTCGGCAATTTCGCCAAGTAGCTCTGCTGTTGGAATATGTACTCTGAAAAATGACATCTGATCTCCTACCACATATGCCAATTTACAGTTTTTTGCTAAATAGGGTTTTAATGTCTTAAAATGTCGGTACATTCCACCAAAATGATGTAATACAATTTTTTAATATAGTATCTTGCTAAATGAGGTGGATAACCAAGTATAAATTGATACCAATTATGAATACCCATATCCTGAGACATAATTTTGTTTCGCTTGTCATTATCTAACAATTCTACTGTTTTCATAATCATCTTAATAAATCAAGTATA
>JAFGHE010000082.1 GCA_016930295.1 Sedimentisphaerales bacterium | reverse complement strand
TCTCCCACCATGATAACATCCGGGTCCTGGCGTAATACGTGACGCAGGGCCGTGACAAAGGTCATGCCTTTCTTACTGGCTACCTGTATCTGGCTTATCCCGTCCAGTTGATATTCAATGGGATCTTCAATGGTAATGATATTTTTTTCCGTGGCATCAATACGTCTTAAGAAACTATAGAGCGTGGTGGTCTTGCCGCTGCCGGTCGGACCGGTCACAAAAAACACGCCATGCGTTCGATCCAGCAGCGAGTCGATTTTCTTAAAATCCTTCTTGTCCAGCCCCAGGCTTTCCAGACTGTAAACGCCGGTGCTTTTATCCAGCAGACGCAGCACTGTGCGTTCGCCGGAAGCGGTGGGTACGGTACTGACACGCAGGTCCACTTCACGTGGTCCGATCCGGACGCTGCAGCGCCCGTCCTGAGGCATACGGCGCTCAGCAATGTCCATGCCGGCCATCACCTTGATACGCGAAACGATAACCGGCAAAATGCGATGATCCAGGGTAAGCATATCATACATAATGCCGTCAATACGATAACGCACCAGGATCTTTTGTTCGAAGGGGTGAATATGCACATCCGAAGAGCGCAGTTGCAGAGCCCGAAAGAGTACATCGTTGACCAGCCGGATCACCGGCGGGCGGTTCACCACGTCAAGCAGGTCTTCCGATGAGGTCACCTCGTCGATAAGTCCTTCAATTCCGTTGGCGCCCACTTCATCAGCGACATCTTCCAATACCGTGACCCGCTGTTCGTACGCCGCATTGATGGCAGCATTTATGGTAGCCCGAGTGGCTAATACCGGCTTGGCGGCCAATCCCACCATCTTGGCGATGTTATCCATTTCATAAAGTGTGAGCGGCTGGCTGGTGGCGACCGTCATGACCGAGCCGTTTTTAGAGGTGGCCAGCAGGCCGTGATGCTGAGCGTAATTGGCCGGCACCCGCATCACAAACTCCTCCGGCACATCATCGGGCTTGATCTGTTCCACAAAAGGGATGCCCAGAAGATGGCTGAATAGCCGGAGCACCTGATCCTCAGTAATAATACCAGAATCCAGCAGCGCCAGATCCAGTCGCTTCTTGTCCATGCTCTTGCGTTCAAAGAAATTTTCCAACGTCTGAACATCGGCAATGTTGGTATTACGTGCTATTTCAAGTAGTTTTTCTTTCATGCTTAGATCGTATTCATCATAATTCTATATTACAAGTTTCTTTATTATAGTATTTATAGGCCTCTGGCGCTAAATAGCCATAGGACTCCTTTTACTCTTTGGGATAATCTGCCGGTTCCAGGGCCCGGCGCCGTGTGGAACGATCAACGGAAATTCCCGGAATAGGAGATTGCTGTTCATAGTTGACTTCATATTCCTCCATTTTAATGATATTATCTTCGGTAAGATTTCCCAGGTCACCAAAGTCTTTGTCCTTGACAATATTGGCTTTGACAAAGACATAGAGTACGCCTTCTTCCTGAGAAGAGGCTGTATTTCTGAATAAAGCTCCGATCAGGGGTATATCTCCCAGCAAAGGTACTTTATTAACCGTTACTGCCTCAACCGACCGGGTCAGACCGCCCAGTACAATGATCTTGCCATCGGGTACCGTGACATCGGTAGTAACGGTATTGGTTGTTTTGGGGGGTGGAATATTTTCGGTGCCTTCCCCTTCAAAGTTGTTGACACTGAGAGTGATGTTTAATTTGAGAAAATCATTACCTTCCCGGCCTTCACTGATACTGGGTTTGATTTTCAGTTCGGTACCGGCATCCACATAGCCGGCGAACTCGATGATCGGTGTTCCGGAAGCACCCACGACCGTTGTTTTCGTAGTGGGTTTTTCCCGCTTGCTGTTAATGGTGGCTTCCTGGTTGCTGTTGACCAGGACCCGGGGTTTGGATATAACCCGGGCATTCCCCTCGGTCTGCAGAGCTTCCAGTGTGGCGTAGATAAAATCATCCGTAAAAAAGGCCACTGTTGCTCCGGTACCGGTGACTACTCTACTGGTACTGGTGGGACCTTCAATGCTGAATCCGAAAGGTGAAACACCGGATATATCGCGCATGCTGCTTCTGGTTCCTCCCACATCATAATTGTTTTTCAGAGAGACTCCCAGTTTTAAGGCATCATCGGTATTCACTTGAACCAGGATGGCCTCGACAAGGACCTCCGGCATACGGCGGTCCAGCTCGTCGATGATTTTCTTGATTTCCTGGTGTTGTTTGGTGGAGGCGCGGATTCCGATGGCGAATATGTCGTCCAGGGCGACAATCGTAGGCGCCCCTTCCAGGCCGGGAATAGTCTTATTTTGATTTTCGTCCCATTTGTCACTTTTCATCAGATCCTGTAACGCGGACGCGACAAAGGCGGGTTCCTGATTTTCCAGTTTATAGATCTGGTAGGCGCCCATATATTCATTGGGATCCGTATCGATATGCTCCATAATCTGTTTTATATCCTTCATTTGATATTCCGCAGCATAGATAAAAATCCGGTTTGTGGATTCCTGTACGGCGACTCTGATTTCCGGTTCCTCCAGGCCGGGGATCAGATATTCTTCACCACTGGTGGTACGTACGGCGGGTGTTTCAGATTCGGTGAAGAGTTGAGCTCGTTCCCGGGGCCGCAGCCGGTCTTTTTCAACTTTGGTCAGGCCCAGTTCGTCCAGAATCTTTTTCGCTTCGGCAGCTTCCACATATTGAGGCCGAAAGATTTCCAGGCGCATTTTGTCAATCGTATTGACTACATCCAGGACCGGTATCAGTTCTTTAATTTCCTTGATTTGCTTTTCGCTCCCTATGATCAGCAGGCGGTTGGTCCTCTCATCCGGGAACATATGAGGCCCGGTGGGCTGCACACTGATAAATTGACCTGCTCCGCCGCCGCCCCGCCGGGAGTCTCGTGCCGGACTGCGCGTGAATCGCATGGCCGTACCGGTCGTCTCATCCCGGCCCTCTGTTCGGTTGATAGGTGAACGAGACATACTCCTGCTTCGGCTGCCATAGGAAGAACTGCTGCTGCCCGAGCCGTCCTGCTCGTACAAAACAGTATATAAATCAGCCAGTTCCTGGGCAATATCACTGCTGAGAATATGTTTGATATCGATAACTTCAAGTATCAGTTTAATATCGACATCCAGTAGGATCAGTATCTCGTCAACCTGCAGGATCTGTTCTTCGTTCCCAATAATAAACATACGATTGGTACGAAGATCCGTTGTCAGGTAGGGGCCCATATCGGTGGCTTTGACAAATCCGCTGCGCGTTGACCGGCGGGCGCTGGAAGAGGCAGTCCGGGGAACCGGCGGCTGTGTTGGTGTCGGTGGTCGCCTGGCGTCGGTGGCGGTCCGGGCCGTCGTAGAGAACATCGTATCATCCATCTCCTGTTCGTTGAGAGCGTCGATCAATTCGGTAATCTGATCGATAGCATTGATGGACAGGAGATGTCGGGGAATCCGAACTTCCAGTCGGATCTTATTCTCATAGGGATCGGGGACATCAATCAACACGAGCAAGTCAACGACCTGCTCGATCTTTTCATCCGAGCCTACTACCAGTATGCGACGAAGCCGTTCGTCGGCTATCATGTAGGGACCTTCCGGCACCATGCTGCTGATCGTGGCAGGTTGACTGCGGGATGTTGTCGGGGGCCTGGGGGTTCTTTCAGATTCGGATGGGGGAGGCGGAGGAGCAGAACGCGTATATGACCCTCTCGTTGAGGTTCTGCTTGTGGGTGCTTCAGGCGTACTTTGTTCCAGTAATGCCGTCAGCAGTTCCTTGACCTGATCCATCGCCTCGGTAGGTGTAATATTCTCAATTTCCAGAGGCACAATCCTGATCTCGGGCCCGGGAGTGGGCACATCGATCATGCTGAGCAGATCTTCCACTTCCTTGAGTTGTTCTTCGGACCCGATTAAAAATAACCGCCTGGTTCTTTCGTCCGGCTGCATGTAAGCTCCCACATAGGTCTGCTGGCTGGTCCGGGCCGTTCGGGCAGTTGGAGTTCTCTCCGGTACAGGAGGATTTCCAGGAGTGCTTCTGGTAGATGGCCGTCGGGTAGGTTGAGGGGGTGTGCTGGTTCCGGAAGAGGGAGTATCGGTTTTAAAGTCATGTAACGCTTTTATCAGCGGTTCAATCTGTTCTTTAACTTCCTGCGGTGAAAGATAGTGAGTTTCGATTGTAATTAATTTGATTTCCGGTCCCGGCTGATCGACATCGAACAGGCCGAGCAGGTGTTTTACCTGCTCTATCTGTTCATCAGACCCAAAAACAAACATCCGGTTAATATCCTCATCAAATACCAGGAGCGTGGGTTTGTCCTGTTGTGCCTGTGTACGCTGGGCAGTGCTGGTGGTCGGTTGGGTACTGGGCCGTGGCCTGGTCCGGGATTCAGCAGGCTGCCGAGTTGGTGGAGAAGGCGGAGACGGCGTGGATGTTCTGGCCGTCTGGCTGGTAAGTGTGTTCAGTAATGTCTCAATATTGGTCTTGACCTTTGAGGCGGGTACATATTGGAGTTCCATTATTTCCATACGCCGCTGCGGGCCGGGTTGATCAATCAGAGAAATAATATCCAATAATCTTGGAATACGACGGGCATAATCCGTAAGAATGATATAGTTGGTATTGGGGATGGTGGTGATAACGGACGGATCCGGCACAAACGAGGTTAACAGGCTCCGGATTTGGTTATAATCTGTATGTTGGAGTTCAATGAGTCTGACGACCACTGATTCGTCCGGCACATCCTCGGCCGAGACATCCAGTTTAGGTTGAAAGATTTCCGTTTTCTTTATTACATCCGGGTGTTTCAGGATCTTGATGTAAGGATCTTCTCGAACCATGCTGTAGCCGGAGAATGCCAGCACCGACTCTAAAAGCGGCAGCAACTCCCGTCGATGAATCTGGCCGTATTGCTGCAATTTTACCCTGCCCGTCGGAATGTCCCCGTCAGGGTAAATGAAGTTGAGTTCCAGTTCCTTGCCCACGGTTTCCAACAGCATATTAATATCAATAACATCATTTGTGGTCTTGATTTTTATGTAGCCGTCCAATACTTTTATTTTGATGGATTCATCCTTGTCTTTGGGGGTTTCTTCCGGCGTAGAACCGGCCGGAGACGTTTTTTCAGGTGTCCTCGCTGTTTTCGATGAAGGCACTGGTTGGACGGGTTTCTCTCGGGAAGGAACAGGTTCCGGACGGTTGACGCGCCGGATGACAGACTGGTTCGGATCCGAAAGAACAGCCGGCTCCGGGACGGATTGTTCCACGGCCGGTTCTGTAATAACCGTCTCCGGGGTGGATGGTCGTCTCTGTGGATCCCTGATCCTTTGTATATCCGGAGATCTGCGCAGGCGACGATCCGGAGGTGCAGAAGGAGCAGGTGCTTTTGGCGCGGCCGGAGGCTTCGGGATAGCAGCACCCTCGTCCTGTTTCATATTCTGTTGTAACCGCAGAATAGCTGCGTCCAGTTGATTGGACAGGGCTTGCGATTCGGCCGATTCGGGGTCTCTTGCCTGGGCGTCGTTTAACATGTTGCGTATGTTCAGGATGATGTCTTCAGAGTCAACTTTTTTGACCGGTTGGGCAGCCTGGTCATCAGCAGCAGCGCCTTTGCCGTTTTGCTCCGATGACGTCTCCTGCCGGGCCGCTGGAGGATTGTTTTCTTCTTTTGGGGGACTATTTTGTTCACTGGTTTCGCCACTGGCTCCCATAGTCCAGAAGATAAGGGCCACAGATAACAGGGATATAAATAACGGCCAATACCTGTGATACAATAATCCCATACCTGTTTTCCCGCCGTGAGAGAAACAGGTATCCCTGCTGTATGGCGATGGTTTGATATTTTTAGCGCTTGCCATATCCATAGGTCCCGCGGTATTATTTTGCTTATGATGATTTATTTTCATTGTCAGCAATACTCCAAATGGTTATAGTAATGAAATATTTTTATGTGATATCATATTATCTGCATATTTTGTTTTTAATGACGCTGTTATGGTCCTGTAGTGCTTCCACGCAAAATTCCGAACCCGCTGCGCCGCCCGCTCAGGAAGAAGAAATCAAACACCAGAGTCAGATGGTTCGCCAGATGACTGACGATATTCTTTTGACTTTGGCCGCCCACCGTTACGAACAACTCCTCGATTATATTCAACCAGTCCTGCCACCGCTTTCCGGTCGCCAGGTGGCGATTAAAATCCTGGGGCCGGAGGCCTTTTCTCTGGTGCTGGACAGGTGGAACGCCGAATACGTGGAGGTGTCTTTTGATGATACCTTTCTTTGGGCCACAGTCCGCCTGGATGTGATGGTTCGACTTCGGCCCAACCGAAATCCCAGAGACATTCCTTTTGTTTTCCGCTTTCATCGTACCAGTACCCGGTCCCCATGGCGATTGCAGGTTTACTGAAACTTGTTTTCTCGTTTTTGAAATCATATGTTATCTTTCTCTGGGCAGACGGGTTCTGGGTGTTGGTCTCTCTCTTCTCGTTGTCGGTCTTTTCTCCGGAGGTCGGGCTGGAGCCCTGCCCGGCGACGGGGGCGGCGGTTCTTTCATTTGGAGAGTAAAATCGTATCCATCCTTCATGAGAATCACTGAGCCGTCATTTACCTCGGTAAGTGTGTAAGTGTCAATTTTTTCACCGACAAAGAATCCTTTATCTTTGACTTCCTTAGGTAATTTGACCCAGGCCATACCATCCTCAGATCCAATGACCATGGTTCCTGTCAAAATGAAATTCGGGACCGGAGGCTTGGGTACGATATATTTTCCCATACCCGTGATGAGAGAGTCCTGACTAACGTTCACGATGAGATCCTTGGGTGGTGTCCAGCCTTCCACAGGTTTGAATTCGATGGTATAGGTACCCACTTCAACCTGTTCCTGACGGGTATCATTATCATTCCACGATCCGTTTTTAATACGCCATTGTGCTCCTTTTCCAACCACTTCTTCCGGCTCAATAGTCACAAGCACAGAGCCGTATTGACATAAAGTGTATTCTGCCGTTACGGTTTCTAATTGATCTTTGGTTAGTTCTACGGCCGGGTGGGTGGGAATTTTCCAGCCGGGAACGGGTTTGAATTGAAGCTTCTTTTTGCCCACCAGTATCTGATCGATCTTCTGCCCGCTGTCCTGCCATGGTTTGTCGTCAACCTTCCATTGGCCCCCCAGGTCACGAACCTCAGCAGGAATTATTTCAACTGTCAAAGAGGCATACTCCGGAGGCATATACTCTGCGATAATTTGCGTGGTATGACTTTTAGTCACAGTAATTTTTTTAAGGGGAGGATTTATCCACTTGGATATGGTCTGGAAGTTTACTATATGATCACCGGCATTGACTTTAATCCGGGTCCCGCTGTTTAGCCATTTTTTGCCATTAAGATTCCATTTCGCTCCGGCTTCCACAACTTGGGGGGGGGTGATTGTCACTTCTATGTATCCTTGGGCAGGGCCCCATCGTTTGGCATAGGTACGAATCGCGTTGACAAAATTTGAATCATGTGAAATGTCATATAGGCTTTCGGTCTGAGAATCATTGGGCTGACCTGATTCGCCCCGGGAGTTTACATTTCCCTTCTTAGCAGATATAGGGATATATTCAGAACTCATGCTTAGTCCGAATACCACTACGATAACAGAAGTAAATAAAATTAAGGCATTGATGTACCAAAGCCATCTATTCAACGATTTTTTACCTCAAATTCTTATTTATATTACTATTATTTCATTACATAACTTTAGACAAATAAATGAATTATTGGTTCCC
>JAFGHE010000081.1 GCA_016930295.1 Sedimentisphaerales bacterium | reverse complement strand
TCTGCATTAATATGTCTTTCTTTATAATCATGGTGTCGGTATGGCCCCATTCAGTATGCAGTGAAGCCTCTAAATAATCATTGGTATAATCATGACCTTCCAGTATTCTTTCGACGAGAGCAGGATCACTATGGGGCAGTTTCCTGTTTTGCTGGATGAAGTTCCGGATTAAATTGCCACAGGCCCAAACCAGATGATCATTCCGCTGGAGCACATCCATCTGCAATTGTAGTTTATCCGGTAACCACTCATCATCAGCATCAAGAAAGGCCACCCATTCATATTGAGCCGCTTTTATCCCGTTATTTCGCGCCGCACCCGGCCCGGCATTATTCTGGTAGATATAACGTACTGGCTCGCCATATTTTTGCAGTGTCGCGGCCGTACCATCATTGGATCCGTCATCGATAACTATAATTTCGTCTGCTTCTCGTGTCTGCTGTAATACACTCTCAACAGCACGACCGACAGTCCCTTCCGCATTATAAGCTGGAATAACGACACTTACATTATATTGTTGTTTTCCTCTGTCACTCATGAGCGATTTTTATGCGATTCGATTCCGGCATCCTCGATTTCAATATATCCTTCGTTTTCGAAAGGCATCAACGGTGCAGGCGGGTCATAGGGTATCTCCTGCCGGGGAAATTCCACCCGGACCGAAGCCGGCAGCAGATGCAATTGTCTGGCCAGCCATTTACAATAAAACGGAATGGGTTTGATGAGATAATTTTTAAACAGGGACCAGGTTCTAAATCCGGGTACCAGACGCTTGAGAACAGCAATATATTCCTGACGGTCCTGTTTTATTTCGGGATATTGTTTTATCAAACGTATGACCGGAATTTTCACCCCCTGATCCGACCAGCGGCGGGCATGAAACAGGGCATAGCATACAATCAACCGATGCATGAGTTCACTTTTGGCTGGGGGACAATACCTGAGAACCTCATCCGGATTCTCCAGATAAGGTGGCAAGGGACTCACTTTCCTGGCCGACCATAAATCGGAACATTCCGCATGATAACGCACTGCCGCCGGATAGATTATTTTAAATTTCTCATTGAAGGAAATACGCAAAAATAAAGTCAGATCCTCCCCGCACAGACAGCGGTATTTGTCAAAAAAACCTCCGTATTTGCGTACTACCTCCGTCCGGATGAAGCTGTTCCATGTCTGCACTACGGATAATACCCCCTTGACCCACATGGGATCTTCATCGCCCTGAAAGTCATATTCGCCCAGAGGGATATCTCTTCTCTTGAGGCTTTCAATTATATCCACTTTTTCCGGCCAGAGACAATACACCGTGGCGACCAGAGCCACGTCACTTTCTTCCATGGCCCGCAGGGCATTGGCCAGGTACCAGGGATACCATTCATCATCGGCATCGAGAAAGGCCACATACGGGGTCTCGGCCAGGGCGATCCCTTTGTTTCGTGCCGCACCGGGCCCCTGGTTTTCCTGTCGGACCAGTTCAATACGAGGATCTTCAATCTGACGGACTATCTCGGGCCCGCTGTCGGTTGAACCATCATCAACGACTATCAATTTCCAGTCCTCCAGGCTCTGATATTGTATAGAACGGACAGCCCGGGCTACATATTCCTCTTTATTATATAAAGGCAATACTATCGTCACCTGAGCCATCTATAATCTCCTGTCCAAATCAAAGTTGTCATATGTTGCGCAGGAATGTCAATCTCCGCCAAGACGGGATTCATCAAAGGGTGCTGGAATAATTTTTTATCACATGCAAAACGTTTTGTCATAGCGCCGTTGTTTACAAATATCCCAGATCTTTCAATCTGTCCGCGATTTTCTGTTTATCTTCCTGAGAATAGACTTCCGGGGAATCTTCATGATCATCCCTGTTTAACGAATATGTCTTAATCTGACATTGTTGATTAAAATTCTCGCTAAATATATTTTGCAGAACCCGGCCGTCGCTGTCGGCTCGGATGGGTAAATTCAAATAATACAAAATCGTAGGCATTATATCAATAATCTCGGCTTTCATGTTTTCCTGGTTGATCACTTCCGGACCCGCGGCCACGAAGATACCATCCGGGTGATGCTTGCCTATATGAATATCATGTTGCATATCAACATCGAGCCAGAGCGGACCGTGAGGCTTATAACCACCGGCAATGGAGTAGCCCGGCTGAGGGATCACCAGGAGATCGGGCATACGATCGTAATACCGGCCCCGATAGATATCCTCACGGCGCAGGACTTTTTCAATAACGAGTCCGCCGTTTTGAGGGTCTTTAATCCGGAGGAGTTGGGTGGTCAGTTCCCGGGCGGTCGCCTGGCGATCGGCCTCATTTTTTTCCAACAGAAATACGAATCCTTCACCACAGGACCAATGGGCAAAGACACGCGAGCGATCAAAATCGAAATGTTCCTCTTTTAATCCGACATTCACCTCAATTTTGGCAATCGTCTTTTTCGGCATTACATGTCTTAATATTTTACCAATCCCCAGTTTTTTTGCGGTCCGAACCAGCAGTGGTTTTTTAAATGTGGGCTCACCTGCCTGATAAAATACATACCTGTTTTGAAACAGCCAGTTATCCAGACTGAATTTTCTCTGGTGTTTTTGAAAGCCATGATCAGAAATGATAAATGTCAGGAAATCATCGCCATTTTTCCCAGCGAATGCCCGGCGTACCTGTTCAACACATGAATCCAGATGGCCATAAAACTGATTAAATATAAACGTACATTTTTCAGAGTCATACAAAGGATGGGTTTCGTCCATATAGGCCCACAGACCGTGCTGGATAATATCGGGCGCCTGAAAATGAACCATAAACAAATCCAGGGGCTCCTTATAGATAATCCGTTCGGCCACCTGCCGGCGATATTCAAGATTCTGCCTCATCTGCCGGACAAAAGTTTCCATTCCAACCCGGCCCGGACACAGGGCGGAATTTTTCATCGTCAATATATCATAGTCCGGAATTGCTTCGATCAATTCCTTCTGCAGTTCAGGAGGCCAGGTAAATGACGACTCTATGGAAGGAGTAAGCAGCCCAGTAACCATATAGCCATTCACTTCCCGGGCCGGATAGGTCATGGGAACGTTCACCACACCCAGGCGTTTGCCGGCCCGTCCGGCCTGATCCCAGAGCGTATCACGCAGATTCGACGAATTTACCAATATTCCTATCTGTCGCCGGCGGTCCCAGCGAAAAAAATCATATACTCCATTCTCTCCTGGATTCATCCCCGTCTGGAAGCTACTCCATGCCGCCGCCGTCAATGCCGGCATCGTGGACTTCAGTACCCCCGAACTCCCACGTGTCAGCAAATCTTTTATATGGGGCAGGCATCCTTTCTTCATGGCCGGCATCAGATTACTCCAGGTACCGCCATCAATGCCAATGATAAGGACTTTACGATTCATAGGATATATCAATTCTTTTAATAAACTTCGATTTCCAGTTTACCCTGCGTATTGTAATATTTACATTTAGTGATTCATATATATATTAGCCTGATTATTCTATTATCCGTATTCAAATCCGCCAGAATAATTTACAGGTTTGATTAATCCTGCTGAGGACCGATTTTACTGTTTTTTTAATTTGTTTCCTGGGAGTCTTCTTGAAATTCATCCAGAAATACCTTGACCGGTCCATCTGCTCCCAGGTTGTCTTATAGTGGGATACGGTGTTTCCTTCCCGCTTACAGGCAACTATGTTGACACAAGGTGTCTTATCCCAATAAACCCATTGATTACAAGTGATTATATACAAAATGTCAAGACCGCACATCCTGAGACATTTATAACACGATTCCTCTGAGAAAAAATTTTGATGTGTCAAGGGTTCATATACCAATTGCCACTCCTGCAGGCAACCCAACGGCACTTCCACGTAGATCAGCCCATCCTGCGATAAATGTTTAACAATACTCTCTATCAGCCGTACCGGCTGGAGGGCATGTTCCAGGACGTGATTGAGTAAAATAACATCAAATATCTGCCCCTCCGCCAGATCGCAAACATCGGCGCCGAGATACTCGACTCCCGGGCACAACTCAAATTTTAAAAAGTCCAGCACATAACCCTGGAAGTCGTTTTTTACAAAAGAAACGAGATTTTGGCCGTGCATCCCGCCATAATCCAGAACCTTTTTGCCGGCAGAAGAACTGCTCAAACATGATACTACGGAATAAATACGCCGGGCACGTTTGTCCAACTTAAGGAAAGGCTGTCTGTCCCGTCGCTTTTTTGGCAAATCCAGATCTTCTACAGTCTTATATACATGATGCAGTTCCTCATCCGAGGGACGAGGATTGAGAAATATCAGACCACAAGCGCAACATAATTCCAATCGAAATCCGGCCGAACTTTCTTGAGGAAGAATCTCATTGAAAAAAATCCAAAGCATCTCATTCTCGTAAGACTGCCTGCCTTCCCGGATTTCCTCACGCGTCAGGCGAGAGTCCCTGATCACTTCATAACTTCTTATGAACTGCAACTGGTCGGAACTACAAACGGGACACTTGTAAACGGTAATCATAATTAATTATTTACTATAAATATCGACTTATACATATTCTTATTGACTGTACAATTCTATCGTTGATTTTTTTTAACATTCTCAGAGCATGCTTCTTAGGTGTTTTTTTCATGTTGTACCAGAAATATTTCATCCGGTCCATTTGCTCCAGCGTGGTTTTAAAGCGGGTAACCGTGCTGCCCTCCCGCTTGCAGGCAATCGCATTCAGACATAACATCTTACCATGGGTTACCCATTGATTACGCGTGGACAGATAGATGACATCCAGTCCCGCCATACGCAGAGATTTATAGAGAGATTCTTCCGAGTAATAATTCATGTGCAACGTCGGATCCTCCATGGTCTTCCATTCCATGAAACAGCCCAATGGCAATTCAACATATATCAGGCCGTTATCCGCCAGATGGCTCGTTAAATCTCTGAGCAGCCCTGATGGATCATTTAGATGCTCCATCACGTGACACAGCAATATAATATCATAACGATCACCCTTATCCAAATCCGTTAAATCCTTACCTAAATAAACCGTCCCGGAAACCCGCCAGATATCCTTTAAATCCAGAATATATCCTGTGCTGCCTTTTTCTATAAAAACAACGAGGTTGTGACCGTGCTTACCTCCATAATCAAGAATTCTCTGTTTAGCGGCAGATCCCTTATTAAAAGCAGATATCAGATTATAAATTCTTTTAGCACGTTGATATTTTTTCTGGGCCGGGACCCAGTCCCCCACGCCGCGCATCGTTTTCGGCACCAGGATCGTGTTATCCGCTTCAGCCTGAATCATGATTTCATGGTGAGTAAACCTGGGATTGTAAAATATAAATCCACACGCCTGACACAACGTCGCTTCAAATTTCACCGGCTCCCTGCTTGCCAGTACCTTTTCAAATAAAATCCATAGTCTTTCGTCAAAGTAAGGAACCTTTTCATTTTCCATCATCTCCCGGGTTACATTAACAGGTGGTGAGTATATTCTCTCCAGCAAATTTATTATTCTATCGGAATTACAATTCGGACAGACATCTGTTTTGATCATTACAATTCCTATGACTCGGAAATCCGTTTAAACTTACAGCTATTTCCGTGATTTGAAAAATTCTAACTGTTCCCTTACAATATCAATAATTCCTATATTCATTTTTTTATCCACATAACAAATCAAAGCCGCATATACAACCAAGCCCGAAACAAAACATAATAGACCGTTCAATACGCTCGTTTCACCAGATGCGTCCCAAAAGGCACTTTTTTTAAATACCTGCACTATAACCATCATAACCCCGGCCCCCAATATTGGCAACATAAAATGCTTCATCATCTCCAAGAAAGAGTAGCCGATATATTTGTTCGTTGTATAATACGCTGGTATCTGAACAACTATAGCGCTTATTACTACAGACCACGCCACCCCGATTATGCCCCAATATTTTGAAAATGGCACGATTAAGACCACTATAATACCCAATCTGACCAGTAAAATAATATTCATTAGCTTAACCTTATTACTTATTAAAAAAATCGGATACGTTAATATCCCCATTGACCTACATAACCCGGCTATGGCCAGAACCTGAATTACGGGTATTATAGAGTGCCAGTCCTCCTTCATAAAAAACTTGACAAAATCCGGTGCAAACAGGATTATCAGTGCTCCTATGGGAAAGGATAAAAATGACGTTAATTTCAACACTTTTATATAGGCTTTTCGCAAACGGGGTATATCATCCTGGATAAGTGCATACGCAGGAAAGGTAAGTCCGCTCAGGACACAACTAATTCCCGTAGCCGGCAGATTGGATATTTTAAACGAAATCCGATAGAGCCCTAAAGCTGAGCCTCCTAGTAATTTGCCCACAAAGAAGTCATCACCTTCCATATTGAAATACCCCAGAATTTTCGACCCTGTGACCCATTTACTAAATTTCCACATCTCTCGGGCTTTGGCCCAATCAATGGTTAATGAAGGACGGTAAGGATGTATCCAATAGCTTACTATAACTCGAACTATTATACTTGCGATTTTTCCAAATACCAGGGCCCAGACATTTCGGTAAATCAATGCAAAGACGATGGCCACTAGAAAATCCGTGAAAAATTCCGCCATTTGCAGAATGAAAGTCTTGGAAAATTCCAGGTCTTTCGTAAAATAGATAAGTCCAATATTACTCAAAGACCCAAGAAAAAAAGATATGCTCATAATCCTGATAATCAGATTCAAGGGGGGAGCCTCAAAAAAATCGGCTGTATAAGGGGCAAACAGATTCAATATAATGACAATACATAACGCCCGGATAATCCCTATGGTCCAGGCCGTATCCAGATAACTTTTAATATCTTTTTTATTTTTCACTAACGCATCATCAAAACTTGATTGAGTAAATAATCCCAAAATCGCTAAAGTTATCGCTGCATAAGCAAGAAGGCCAAAATCCGCCGGCTTTAACAGATTGGTTAAAACCAAGACTCGGATAAAATCAAAAAGGAACTGAGCCACTCTTAACAGAATTATCCAAAAACCGCCCTTTTGGACCTTTCTGTAAAAAGCTCCTTTTACTTCCAGCTGCTCGTCAAAATTTATGGGCGGACCAATTTGTATCCCGTCTTTATCTTGAGAGCATCCCCCTGAGCATGAGTTTTTCTCATTCATATTTAGTATCGTCTAAGATAAATATGTGTTTGCAGGCAAATTCTGATTATATTATCCATAACTACATACAATATATTGGCTTGTGATCATTGTGGCTTTCTGAAAATTAATATTTGAAAGGGACGCCATTTGGGCCGGATGTCCATAAGCCAATCCTGGATATTTCCCCAAAAACCCTTTTCCGTTTTGTGATATCTCTTATAAATTAACTTCACACATTGGAAACCGCACTGGTGCATAAACTCCTTAACCTGGCCGGCAGTATATTCTCTTACATGACCGACATGCCCCAGGGTATGTAACTTTCTAAAAGATTCATAGGGATTATCAAATCCCTGCCCCCTTACAAACATCAATCGTTTAGGTAAAGAGCACAGATTCGGCGTACTTAAAATAAGATACCCTTCTGAATCTAAGACTCGGTATAATTCCTCTAAAGTACAAATTGGGTCAATACGCAGGTGTTCAAATACTTCATTAAATAAGATTAAACGAAACGCATTATCATTATATGGAATTTTTTCCTTCTCAATATCACATTTGACGACCTGTAACTCATTCTTATTTATGAAGTTATGAGCGCGTTCCGGATCCAGGTCGATACTGACGGCTGGATAGCCCAATTTCTTCAAACAATAGGTCATATGGCAGGGCAGGGAACCCACTTCCAGTATGGTCCCATTATGAAAAAATCGCTGAATTAATTCGAGGTCAAATTTATAACGGTCTTTATGTTGGGAAAAATAGTTCTTATTCCATTGGGCCAATTCTGGTCTCAATAAATAGAATTCTTTTTCCAGCTCTTCAAGGATTATATTGATTTGACTATGTTTAGAATGGGTCATGAACAAATAAATTTACTATAAGTTCTTATATTAAAAGAAGTTAAATTAATATATGGCCGATTTTCATTATATTTATTCTCTACAGGCGTATGACTTTATAAGTCTTAGGCAAAATTATTTCCACATTAATTATCGGATTTTATACGTATGTTATTTATTATCAAATATATACATACAATGTTCTTACCTTTTTTTAAATATTTTTTTATTGACACCCAGT
>JAFGHE010000080.1 GCA_016930295.1 Sedimentisphaerales bacterium | reverse complement strand
TTGTTTCTGGATTAAAAACAATGGTTTTAATTGCCAATATCCATTTTTGACGGTGGCATCCTTCTTATGACACCTATTGTTGCCACCCGACATTTGATAGCCCCTGCGAAGGTAGTACCAGAAATTTGCCTGTAGATATCCATTGACAAATGGATGAAAATTTGATAGAATTCCTATCATTGGTCCATTTTGATTTATAAGAGATGTCTTTTCAGGAAACACATAATCATTCATATTTGAGTTTGATGGATTTTATTCGTTAAAATCATAACAAATTGCCTATTTTGCCGTTTTGTCAGAGGAGAGGACGAAAATGAAAACGCCAGGGGTTGTTCATGCGGGAATTGGCTGGTGGTTTTTTGGATGTGTGGTGCTAATGGCCGGGGCGGTATGGGCCACGGATCTTGATGAGGACGGCAAGGTCAACTTATCTGATTTTTTTATTCTATCCGGTGAATGGCTTTCCCTTAGTTGCACGGAACCTGAGAATTGTTCCGGCTGCGATAGTGAGCCGGATGGAGATGTTGATTTGGACGACCTGCTTGTGTTTATCCAGGACTGGCTGAAACCGCCGGATAATCAATATGAGTATACCGTCAAATTTGTCAGTATCGGCGCTGAAGACGGACGGATCTGGGATGAAGACCACAGTGATGTCGGAGTTGACATGAATGCTACGGATTCATCATATGAAGCCTTACGTCTGGGTGACTATTATGTTGACGAGCATGTATATGGGTATAAGATGGTTCTGTCTTTTGACACGTCTCTTATCCCCGAAAACGCCGAAATAGAATGGGCCGAATTAGAATTAAACTGGTATAACTTCTGGAATCTGAATCCATTCGATTGGGGAGGAAACTGCAATATATATATCACGGACTTTTTTGGAACCAGCCCTGAGCTGGAGCTCCTTGACTGGTCCGCCGCTTATGACGTTTTGGCCGGTTACCTCCATTTTTCCTGGTATAATCCGTTACCATGCGACTCATTTTCTCCAGAGGCACTTGATATAATCAATACCCAGGGGCGTACACAACTGCGTATCGAGTTCGATACCATCAGCAATTATAACACCCTGAGGGACTATATGGGGTTCTATTCGGGTGACGGCGTGGAGGAATTGCGGCCCAAACTCTGTGTCCGGTTCCTGGCGACCCCCCCGGAATTTTACTTTTCCAGTTACGCCGGTCATGATGGACGTGTCTGGGATACAGACGGCGGAGGGGTGGGTATAAATAACAACTCGACCGCTTCCGGGCCGGAAGCTCTGCGTCTCGGTGACTTTGATACTTTCAGCTATCGTACGATACTGTCTTTTGATACATCTGAAATTCCCACCGATGCCGTGATCGAATCCGCGCATCTTGAACTCACCCGCGGCGTACTGGAAGGGACGAATCCGTTTACCTGGGGCGGACAGTGCCAAATCGATATCGACAATCCCTTTGGTGACGTCTTAAGTCTGGAAAATAACGACTGGGAGGATTCCGCCACGGAGACTAATATAGCGCAATTTACCGGTGACCCCGGCAGCGAACAGATTATGGTATCCAGCGACCTCAGCGCCGCGGGTCTGGCCGCGATCAACCGGTCGGGCTACACCCAGTTTAGAGTTTACTTTGAAAACTCCGGCAACGAAAACGGATTGGTTGATTATCTGGGATTTTATTCCGGCGAAGATGATGATTCAGGAAAGAACCCTAAATTATACCTGGTCTATTATGTCCCCTAAAATCAGGATCGAGGACAGAACCACCCTGTATTTTGTGATTTTTGTACTGCTATCCTTCATTTTCTTGTTTTCTATGTGCGATTTTATATTGAGTCAAATATAAAACATTAATAGGCAACAGCTTATCTTTGAAATATCAAATCTCAAATAATTATGATTGCGGCTCGACCGCCCCAGGCTTTTTTGTGGCTGAAATTTACGCGGAGAGGTCGATGTGTTCGGGTGGATTTTCGGGGTCGTCGTCGGGTGACGGTTTGGGTGGCAGATCGGGGTCGAGGTCAACGGATTTGCCGTCTGGGGTATAGAGTTGGGCGGACTGGTTTTTTTCATGTTGTTCCCAGGTATCGCGGGCGTCCTGGCCGTCGCGCTGCCGTTCGTCCTGGCGGCGTACGGTCAGGTCCTCTGTCTCGCTGGTATTTTCGACTTCGGTTTGTTTCTGCTCGTCGGTCCGGGCTATTTCGCGCGATTCGCGGGTGCGCTTGTTACGCTGGGTATCGTCAGAGCGGCTGGTTTCAGAAGCAGAGACCTGTGACTGAAAGATGGCGCCCACAATATTGGGTGGAATGCTGCTCATTATGGCTGTCCCGTTTTTGGCGTCGCGGAATCATAAGTTTTACGGGTTTTCAACCTGGCTGTTTTCTATATCGGCACGAGAGGGGAAAATTGATAAGTTAATCTTTTTATACCTTTACCGAGCTCCTATATTATTGCACACATCAGACTTGAGGGTATTCACATTGCAAGCCGGAAGCTCCGATGAAGTCCCGTCGCGTCGGGCTTGGACTTGCATACCAATTATAGGTCGTAACGATTATTCGCGCTGTTCGTTGAGTACCATTTCAAATTCTTCCCGCTGGTGGTTCATCTGGGCCTTGAGCCGGGCCAGGATCGAGGAATGCATCTGAGATACGCGCGATTCCGATAAGTCCAGGGTCGAGCCGATCTCCTTCATGGTCATTTCTTCATAATAGTACAGGACCAGAATGAGTTTTTCCGCGCGGCTGAGTCCCTTGGTGAGGGCGTCCTTGAGGTCGCGGCGCTGGATTTCCTCGAGCGGATTCTCGCCGCGTTTATCTTCCAGGACATCGATCTCGCAGATATCCTTTTGCGAGTCGGTCTCAAACCATTTACGGCTGAGCGAAACCAGCGAAACCGCGGTAGCGTCCCGTTTGAGTTTGATGTATTCATCTTCATTAATACCCATGCGCGCAGCAATCTCTTCGTCGTTGGCGGCACGACCAAACTCCGCTTCCAGGTCTTTACAGGTCTGGTCCAGTTTGTGCGCGCGGGATCTCACCAGGCGCGGCACCCAGTCCATACTGCGAAGTTCATCCAGTATCGCCCCGCGTATGCGCGGCGCGCAATAGGTCGAAAACTTGACACCCCGTTCCAGATCAAAGGCGTCTATCGCATCCATCAGGCCGAACGTACCCGCACTGTGTAGGTCGTCCAGATCCACTTCGTCAGGAAGCTTGGCATAGATACGTTCGGCATTGTACTTAACCAGGGGAAGATATTCTTCCATTAGCCGATTACGTAATAACTGGCTCGGAGTTTTCTTGTACTCTAACCACACGTGCATAATACTTTCTTTTTCAGTTGAAGCCATTAGTCTCCATCCTCTCGAAAAACTATCCTTAATAATTCATATCCTGTCTACGATTCCTTATACGGCCTGTGTCACTTCATCAGACCGGTCCAAAACCAACATTTTTAACATTTTAGATATTTGCTCACCATCAGGTCGGGGCCTTTGCCTTTTCCTCGGCTGGATTAGGTGATTTTAATACGGGAATATCCTCTTCGTGAATATCCTCTTTTTTCGCGGGGGTATCCATTATCATATTTTCTTTCTCAGATTCAAAATTTTCTTCAATCACTTTCTGCCCCAGGCTCGCCAGAAAAAATCCCAGCAGATAAAAACCAAACATAATATACAGAGCCCGGATGATGATGGTGATAAAAGAATTTCCCACGCACAGTCCGATAATCAGACTGAGGCTGAATCCCAGAAAGGCCATTCCAGCGCCACATATATGTGTCGTCAATTCAATACCTCTATTATACGCAATATCAAATACATGTTCTTATCGGTCCAAACACCCTGTCGGTTTAGAAGAACCAATTCACAACTTTACGAAAAAACCCTGCCTGCTCACCCTGCGCGCCGGCGGACCGGCCTAATTTGCCGGCCAAGGCCAGAAAACAATAGCTGGCCTGGCAGCGTGGATAGGCCAATACCAGCGGCTCGGTCTGAATCACGGATTCAATCACATGTTCATCTCTGAGGATATAGCCGGCATCGTACACCACTGCGGAAAGAAATCGTTTGGCCGCGGCCGAAATACGCTGATACACCTTGCGTGCCTCGACACGACTTTCCGCCATATTGACTAATAGGGAAATTTTCGTACCGCTGCAGCCCTGTACGAGTTTTTTAATCATGGCATAGGCATCGGTGATACTGGTCGGTTCGCCCGTAGTAACGACCAGGGTCTGATGGGCGGCCTCACAAAAACTCAACACATTTTTCGAAATTCCGGCGCCGGTATCAATAATGATATAATCATTCTGCTGTTCCAGGAGAGTCAGATCATGGATGAGCCCCTGGCGCTGGAAGTCGGTCAGTTCGGTCATTCCGGTCAGGCCGGAGGCGCCGCATATCAGCTTGACTCCCCCGGGACCGTGCTGTATGACCTGGTCAATCCGGCGTTTACCCTCCACCACATGCGCTAACGTATAGCGCGAACGCACATTGAGCAGGACATCCAGATTCGCCAATCCGAGATCAGCATCGATCAGCAGAACATTCCTGCGCGTGGCCATCAGACACAAGGCCAGATTAACCGCCACATTACTCTTACCAACGCCTCCTTTTCCGCTGGTGATGGCGAGGATATGGGCGGCTTTCCGGGTTTCACGCATCATTAACCGTAATTTTTCAGCTTGATCTACAATCATTTTTCTCTCTGTCTTATTGGTATTCTCTTCTGGTCCTTTACCTGTCATATACTTACGAACTCTGAGCCGTCTGCAGTTTCGTTTCATGCATACCCAGCAGCATCCGGGCCAGTCTTCTGCCATTACCCACTTCTATATCGTCGGGCACATCCTGACCGGTGGTAATATAGGATATGGACGCATCAATTTTACGCATGACCGAAAGAATAACGCCAAAGCTGATGGCCTCATCCAGTTTGGTCAGGATAATCCGGTCCACACCGATAGTCTTGAATTTTTCCGCGGCACTGATCATATGGCTATGATGTGTGGTTCCGGAGAGAACCAGGTGAATTTCATGAGGCTGGGCCGCTTTCATAAATGTTTTCAGTTCGGTCAGTTTCAGTTGGTCGTTCTGGCACCGGCCGGCGGTATCAATCAGAACCACATCAAAATCCCGCATGGAATCAACGGCTTCCCGAAGCTCGTTGGGTGTTAATACAACCTTAACAGGCACATCGATAATCTGAGCGTACATACGCAATTGATCAATAGCGCCGATACGGTAGGTATCAATTGTAATAAAGCCGACTTTCTTGTTCTGACGCAATTTAAGGTTGGCCGCGATTTTGGCAATGGTCGTGGTTTTCCCGACACCGGTCGGTCCGATCAGGGCCACGACCCGGGCGGTCCCGTTTACATTGTTGCAAATCGGGCCCGTGGTCGATATCATTTTGTCAATTTCCTCAATCAGACGCTGGCGTACCAGATCAATACAATTACATTGCTGATCCGTTATATTACCGTTGATTTTTTCGATTAAGTCACGAGCGATTTCATCAGCCACTTCGCGCTGGATAAGGTCAAGATACAATTCAAATAACTGCTCCGGCATACGTGGTTCATGTAACTGTCGCTGTTCCTTGACCAGGTTTTCAACCAGCTGGCGTAAAAGAACCAGTTCACTCTTTACATGCTCGTCCGTTCCGGAAAGAGCGATGGCGGCCCTGACTCCCGAGTCGTCCGGCTTGTCCATGACACTCATGGGCATGGACACGGAATCACGAAACCGGTCGGCGCCGACACGGTCGTTTTCCTGAGGAGTCGTACCGGCGGTATATAACCTTTGTAACCGGTTGGCAACGGGAGCAGGTTTTTTAACCCTATCGTCCGGCCGGGTGGGCCGGGCTGTGATTTCCACAATCGATTTGCATCCCAGACCGAAAATGCCGCCTCGTTTATAGGTACGTGTCTGGACAATAACGGCATCGGAACCCATATGGCGCTTGACCAGGGCCAGGGCCTGAGGCATTGTCGGAGCTCTAAACGTTTTTAATTTCATTTCTTCCTTCCTAACGATTTACCTTGGGTTATTACTGACATTCTGCATAAGTCCAACACCTTTTATCCTCCTACACCAACCACAGAAGGTTGTTCCAGCGTCACCATACCAACAGATTCAATCTGAATATCCTGTACAATTTCGTTATAGGCCAACACCACCACTTTGGATATACTCGTGGCAAGTAAACGTCGTAATTGCATTCTAATCTGCGGTGAACACAGAACCACCGGCGAAGAACCCACCTGGATCAGCCTTTTGAGGTACTGTGAAAAGGCCTGTATAATCTGAGATGCCATCGCCGGCGGCAAGGTCATAAAGCTACCCCTCTCCGAACGTTCAATATGGCGATTAATTGTATCTTCCAGACCCGGATCAAGCGTGACACAGTGAATCTTGCCATCATCATCACGATACTGAGCACAGATATTACGAGCCAGGGCATTACGTACATACTCGGCAAGCACCTCCAGGTCCTTAGTGCGGCTGCCCCAATCTCCGAGGGTCTCCAATATTGTTTCCATGTCACGAATAGGCACATTTTCTTCCAAAAGTGCCTGCAGGATTTTCTGTATATCACCGGCCTTGAGTGTACCGCCGACAACTTCATCAACCACCGCCGGTGATCTTTCCTTCACGGTATCGAGCAGGGCATTCAAGTCCTGGCGTGTGAGTAACTCAGCGGCATGAGATTTGATGACTTCCGTGAGATGCGTGGCCAGGACACTGGAGCAATCGACCACGGTATAATTCATCATTTCCGCCTGCTCTTTACGCGCGGCCGGTATCCAGACGGCCGGCAGTCCAAAGGCCGGCTCCTGTGTTTCTCTGCCGTTTATCTTAGCGGTTGTGGCGCCCGAATCCATGGCCAGGAATTGATCGACATATGCCTGACCTGAGGCCACCTGTACACCTTTAATCTTAATACTATAATCATTAGGTCCCAGCCGGACATTGTCACGAATCCGTACGCTGGGTACAATAATTCCCAGTTCGATCGCTATCTGCCGGCGAATCATGCTGATTCGTTGTAACAGGTCGCCACCCTGTTTGGCATCAACCAGCCTGATCAGGGCATAGCCGATCTCCAATTCCATGCGATCAACGGGCAAGAGGTCTTCTATTTTATCCTGCTTACTCGGTGCTGCCGCTGCCTGTTTAACGCGTTCCTTTTCAACGGCGGTTCTCTTCTGGGAACGCCGGACGGTAAACGCTATCCCGGCACAACTGGCGGCCAGAGCCAGCAGGGGCAGGGTCGGCAGTTTGGCAAAGGCCAGCATCCCCATGAAAATCGCCGCCACCAGCAGCGCTTTGGGCTGACTGCTAAGCTGGGAAATCAGTTCATTACCCAGATTGGTTCGAGCGGTGGAACGCGTTACAATCAGGCCGGCTGATATTGAGATAATAAATGCGGGGATTTGACTGACCAGACCATCACCGATGGTCAGCTTGGTGAATACTTCAAAACATTTTGCGATATCCCATTTGTATTGCAGCATACCCACGGCCAGACCGCCAATGATATTGACGAGTGTGATAATAATACCGGCAATGGCGTCGCCGCGTACAAACTTACTGGCACCATCCATGGCTCCATAAAAATCGGCTTCGCGGGTTATCTCTTCACGTCGACGACGTGCCTCGGGCTCATTTATCAGGCCGGCATTTAAATCGGCATCAATTGCCATCTGCTTGCCGGGCATCCCGTCCAGGGTGAAACGGGCCGCCACTTCACTGATACGCGTGGCGCCCTTGGTGATCACCACAAACTGGATAACCACTAGGATCACAAAAATAATGACACCCACGACCAGGGAATTACCGGCGACAAAGTTGCCAAAGGCCTCAATGACATGGCCGGCCGCCGCCGTGTCTCCCGTACGATCACCGGCGGTCAGAATCAGACGGGTCGTGGCACAATTCAGTACCAGACGGAATAACGTGGCCGCCAATAACATAGAAGGGAATACCGACAACTCCATCGGCGACGTTACATAAATAGTCGTCAGAAGAACAACGGCGCCAAAGGCCAGATTGGCCGCCAATAAAACATCCATCATCCAGGTAGGCAGCGGGATCAGCATCACAAAGATTAAACTTATCGCCGCCATGGGCAGAACGAGATCCCGGTTGCCAAGGATGGTAGCAATGATAGCATTGGATTTATAGGATGCTAATGACATAGGTAATTACGTTAAATATTTATAGTTTTTTCTTCCGGTTCAGAAGCTTCTGTTTTATTCATAATACGATTTATCCTACTTTATGACTGCGAAAGCCTTTGCCGGCCAGTTCAAATACATAAGCCAATACTTCGGCCACGGCTTTATACAGTTCCTGTGGAATATAGTC
>JAFGHE010000079.1 GCA_016930295.1 Sedimentisphaerales bacterium | reverse complement strand
GGTGTAGTAATCCTGTGTCACTATATGTTTGTTGGTATCGTCAATACCCTTCCAACGACAATATCGCTGCCATAACTCTTCCGGCGAGGGAAAGGCATTCAAAGCCAATTCTCGTTCCATCTTGCCGGAACTGACTGTAACATCATGCTCCAGGAAGGCATCACCGTTTGAACTATATACGGATGGCACATCCAGCATTTTGGCATACTCCAGGGCCTGCTGCATACCATCGCCCACGCTATGATTATTATCCTTGGCCTCAATAACCGCGACCGGAATATTGGGTTTGTAATAGAGAACATAATCCGCCCGTTTGGATTTGCCTCGACTCACCAGATTACCCCTGACAATCACCCGCCCGTCGGTCAATGAGATCTCCTCCCGCATCTGGGTGAAATTATCCCAACCGGCCTGCTCTATGGCCGGCGTGATGAACTTGGTACATATGTCACGCTCAGATAGCTGCTTTTTATCCATACTATCATTTACCGTTTCAAACTAGTGATAAAATGCCCTCAAAACTCGTTAACGCAAAATCTGCTCTAAAATCCGGAAATCCTCAGAAACTATAATAAGTATTAATGCTCCTGCCTTTCTGTCACTATTTATTAAATATAAAACAATACCCACATTTTATCAAGCCGAATCTCAACTACCTTTCCCACTATTCATACCTTTCCCACTTTCACACTTTTATTCCCCCAAATCAAAAATCATCAATCTAAAATCTAATCTTTTTTTGTGCCTTTTGAGCCTTTTCGTGGCTAAAAAATCCGTGCAATCCGAGAAATCCTTGGTTAAAAATTTCAAAAACTTCCCGTGCGGCTTCGTACACTGACCTTTCTAAAACCCAACCTAACAACAACTTACACGGACAGTCCATAACCATATGTAGGACAAGGGTTTACAAGGGATACTGTAAGCGTCTGCCTCCCAACAACTTACTCGAAAATCACAAGAAATCTGTTAATCAAAAAACCCATTGTCCCACGTGGGACAATCACAAAAGCATAATGTCAAACACCAGAAATACCCATTGTCCCACGTGGGACATTCCCAAACATTCCCCTCTGGGTGGCAGCGTTTGTTCGCCTCCGGCGGACAAGCGATGGGTAAAAATAGTTCTTAACCTTATTTATAATGAAAATTGTCCCACGTGGAACATTTCTCGGAAGATAAAACTGACACTCTCTTTCTGTTATCTTCAATGCAGGTAAATGTTTTGGGGGGCTGGTGGTGTTACTTAAATCAACAAGCTGGAAGCCCCGATGCAGGATCGGGATCTTCGACTCGAGCTACGTTAGACGCCCGAGAGGCGGGGGGCAGTGTTTCGGTCGATACGTGAGGGGCGGGGGGGCAGTTCGATGATGGATTCCTGGACTTTGATGACGGATTTCTGAGGGGCGTTCAGTTTTTGTTCGAGAAGCATTTCCTCCAGGTCGCCGGCCTTGTTTTCGCGATCGAGTTGTTCCATGAATTGTTTGGCTGTTTCCAGTCGGAGACGAGCAATTTTTCTTACACTTTCAAAGCGGAAACTTTCGCGCAGGCGTGCGGACCAGTAATCGTATTCGATTTTTCGGTTCCAACTGGTCATGGCATCGGTAGCACCCCGGCCGTGCACGATATAACGTCGGAACTCGTTGAATATCCCAATGGCGCCCATATCGTCGAGATTACGGGCGTCGGAGAGTATCATGGCTTCGATCAGGGCAGTATCGCGTTTACCACTCTCGATAATGGTAGCGCAGATCCGTTCCATCTGGCGCGGGTTGAGTAGTTCAGAGAGTTTTTCCTGTACCAGCTGAGCGGCGAAATCGCGCATATCTTCGTCGGTCAGGTCGGCCAGTACCATACGCGC
Source organism: Sedimentisphaerales bacterium (assembly GCA_016930295.1). Taxonomy (GTDB): domain Bacteria; phylum Planctomycetota; class Phycisphaerae; order Sedimentisphaerales; family SM23-30; genus JAFGHE01. Next base: position 6,309 of record JAFGHE010000079.1, on the reverse strand, counting down.
GACCTTGTCTTCCTGGTTGGCATAGCGCGCAAATCCGCTGTCACGAAACATGGCGGCGATATTGAGACATTCCTGGTCAATCTGAAAACACTGGACATCGCTGAGTTGAGCAATACTGCCGCAGTGGCGCAATACTCTATAAGCCCGATCAATTAAGTATCGGTCCGGTGTGCCCTTGATCGTGGGAATGGTTAATACCTGTTCGGCGATTTCCTTAATTACCTGCAGATCGGCCATGGCTACCTCCCTGTACGTATAAAAACACTATAGGCCAGGATTAAGCTTTACTAGGAGTAATATCGGTAAATCGTTTAATTTTTCTTGAATCACACCTGTGTCTCTCTGTGATCAAGTAAATTATAGTAATAATCGCGCTGGACAGGCAGAAAGCCGGCGGTTTGAATCAGTGATTTAAGGTCCTGTAACTCTAACTGAAACGAGGTTCCTGCCGCGGAAACAACGTTTTCCTCCATCATGAGGGAACCGATATCGTTACAACCGAACAGCAGACTCAGTTGTCCAATTTTGGGACCCTGGGTGACCCAGGAAGCCTGGATATTAGGAATATTATCGAGATATATTCTGGCCAGTGCGGTCATCCGGAGCTGTTCCACCGCTCCGGCATCTGAGGATTCACCATTTTCAGATTCGTTAGTATCGATATGAGGATTTTGGCTGGTTATATTTTTCATCTTTCGGCCTAGTCGAGATTGTCCGGGTTGGAACGGCCAGCAGGTAAACGCCGTGAATATCCCGGCTTGCGGGTTTTTCTGCCGGAGACGTAGAGATTCAGCCTGCAGTGAACGCAGTTTTTCAAGATGCTCGATTCTTTCTTCAATTGTTTCTACATGACCAAACATCATGGTGGCGGTGGTGCATATGCCCAGTTGATGCGCCTGGCGCATGACATCCAGCCATTCATCACTCGAACATTTAGCAGGAGAAATCTGTTTGCGAACCCGATCAACCAGAATTTCCGCGCCGCCCCCGGGGATTGTATCCAGGCCGGCGTCTCTGAGTTTGGTAATAACAGTTCTGACAGGCCTATCAAAATGACGTGAGAAAAACACCAGTTCCGGAGGAGAAAACGCGTGGATATGTAATTTGGGATAGCGATTTTTGATTCCAGTGAGTAATTGTTCGTACCAGCTCAGCGGTAAATCCGGATTCATGCCCCCTTGCAGTAAAATCTGGGTACCACCAAGTTCCAGGAGCGGCTTGATTTTGGCACAAATCTGATTGACATCAAGAGTAAAGGCTCTTTCGTCGGCGCCAGAGACGCTAAAGGCACAAAATGAGCATCTGGTTTGACAGATATTGGTATAATTGATATTCCGCTCGATAACATAGGTTCTGATATGACCGGGATGCATTTTCCGGGCGATATTTTGGGCCTGCAATCCCAGATCGGTTAGTGAGGCTCTCTGCCAGGTTTCCAGAGCCATTTGTGAGGTTATGTTGATCCCGGTTGACATTTTTAGTTTTAATGGGTTTCTAAACCTGAATCCGTTTTTTAGTCACCGGCTGGGGCACCGGTGCAATCAGCAGATCTTTTTGACATATGGTATTTTGTCCACTGTCATCTGAATCCAGTCGGCCGGCCAGATCATAGAACTTTTTTATTGCCTGAAGTTGCTCATCACCAAATTCAAAATAAATATTCCGGGTTAAATACTGCCGGGCCAGCCCGGGTTCAAAACCATGCTTTGGGCCGTATTCAAGAGCGATTCTGTCAATATTCGCGACGCCGTTGCGGTATGCCCACCTTAGAGATTTAATTATTTTATTAATTCTTCCGGCCTGAAGGTCGGATTTGACGGCCCAGAAGGCATAAACAAATGGCAAAGCAGTCAATTCAGCCCATATCTGGCCCAAATCGAGTTCATAGGGCCACTTTCCCAGTTGAGGTATAACCTTATCCCCGATTAGAAGTACGGATGGAGAGGCTTTAATGTCTTGCAGGGGAGTGATTTTTAGTTTTTTCTGGTATTTTTGACGCCAGATAATCCGGGCCAGGACCACGGATGTATGGGAATCGGTATCGCAGGTCAGTTGCGAAATATCTTCCGGGTTTATTTGCGAAAATACCCGAACCGTAAGGACTTCGCCTCTGGAACCAATAGCTGAGACGGGCAGGATTTGCCAATTGGCCGAGTTCGTGAGGTAGTCAATGCTGGGAACCAGCCCTACATCGATATCCCCGGCATCAAGTGCCCGGCCCAAATCAGAAGGAACCATGGTAATTACGTCAATATTGTCCCTGGCCTGCAAGCCGTAAATTAATGGTTTGCCATTAAAAAAACTGACTGCTCCCACTCTGATAGTTTCTGGGGTAAGAGTATGATTATTCATCGTTATGGCATTCATAATATGATTATATTTGTTTTTCGCCAAACAGGCAACTGAGATATGTCTTGATATTTGTTCAAATAATCCCCAAAAGACATCTTGAAACCAGAGAGATATTCAGTAGAATTTACTGGTAAATAATGATATAGACAGGATTGTGAGTGAATGGAAACCAAAAAAAGAATAGAAGATAATCTCAAATGTATTAAAGATAATATCGCGGAAGCGTGCCAGCGTGTACGGCGTGACCCGCAGGAGATACGCCTGGTAGCGGTTACCAAGACCGTGGATATTAATGCTATTCGGGCTCTACTGGAGTTGGGACACTGTGAGTTGGCTGAGTCGCGTGTCCAGGAACTGGTACAGCGTAATGCCATGATCAAGGAGTCCATTAGCCGGCATGTGGAACTGCCGGGTGCTTCTGACGGAAACCGGCCCATATTGCCCCGCTGGCATATGGTCGGCCATCTCCAGCGTAATAAGGTCAAGCAGCTTCTGCCCATCGTGGAATATGTGCACTCCGTGGACTCATTACGTCTGGCGGAGGAGATCAATACCGCTGCGGCCAGACTGGGCCTTAATGACAAGGTTAAAATATTCCTCCAGGTCAATACCAGCCAGGAAAAACAGAAGTATGGCCTGGCGGTAGGGGCCGTAGTGGCTCTGGCCGAGCAGGTCGAAACCTTACCTAATCTCCAGACCGTAGGGCTTATGACTATGGCGCCCCTGACCGGAGACCAGGAATCATGCCGGTTCTGTTTTATCCGACTCAGGGAAATTTTTGAGGAAATTATAGACCGTAAGGTATGTGGCCCCTACTTCCGGCATCTGTCCATGGGCATGAGTCAGGATTATATCACAGCCGTGGAAGAAGGCGCCACCATGGTTCGCATCGGCTCAGCCTTATTTGAATGACAATTTAATAAACACGATAGTCTTTGCTATAATAGCACTAATGGCACTTGTGGCAGAAGCTCCGGAGGAGTGGCCGAGTGGTTTAAGGCGACGGTCTTGAAAACCGTTGTACCGTAAGGTACCGGGGGTTCGAATCCCTCCTCCTCCGTTTTTTGGAACTTATTAGTCCTTTAAAGACCTTGGGTAATTACACAGGATTTTAGCAGAGATTCGTTGGCGAACACGTCAAGTCGATCTACACGTTGGCTATGATGTGATTATGGCTCGCCTTCCCGGCCGATAGAACAAGAATATACCCCCACTGGCAAAAAGTATCAAGGGGATGGGTTCCGGGATGGGAATAACCGGCTGGGCGCCGTTTACCTGGACTATCAAATCGTTATAGTCTCCGTCAAAGTCACACCAGCTTCCGTCAGCGGAAAGATCTTCCCAGGCTATGACATAAGAGTTTGTGCCATTAATCTGATAGGTGACCATATGATCGATTCCGTCACGATTGTCAACAGGCGCTGACGACCAGATGGTGCCCGGCTGATCCATAATATTTAAACCGAATCGGAACGGTTCGTTTAAATTAGAGTCAGGTATAAAAGTATAGGTTCTGGGAAATCTATATATCCCGTCATGAGAACTTAAGGGTCTGGTGACAGCTTGAAATTCAGTGGTCTCTATCCCCGGCAACAAGCCCATTTCATGGGTAAAGTCGGCATCTTTGGATCGGACCGTTATCGTCAGTTTTTCTGTTCCGGTGATGCAGGACCAGAACTGGTCCGTAGGATATATTCCCAGTTCCGTATCATAATCATCGATACGGGTGAGATGTTCCAGGCCGTATAATCTATCCAGAGTCTGGGCTAAACTTGAGCATGAAAGGCTGTCATGTCCTATAATATCAGTATAGGCACAGTAGGCAGGCTGCGTGATCCAAAATAATCCTAACATTATTAAAAATAAGACTTTACGGTTGATCATATCTCTCTTCTCTCTCCCGGCATTTCTCTGGCAGCCAGATATAATCCGCACTGCTAAATGCCATTAAAACATAAGATACATATCGAAGATATGCAAACTGCGGATAATGAGAAAACAGCATTTTTGAAATCAATTTATGGTAAGAGGGGCAATTTGTAGCAGATATATGTAAAGTTTATGGCGGGAGGAATTTGATTTACATAACTATATCTATTTAAATAAGTTACAGTGTTTTTGCAGTCTCAATAAAAAAATATATTTTTATTGAGACTAAACTATAGTCTTCTGCCATTAGTTATATGAACTTGCGCCTCAAGCCCTTAGGTTGCGATAACCTGGCTGGTCAAGAACAGAGCCAACCAAGGTCCCACCGGGGGCTTCTTTTATGCGCTGGTTTTTCAATAGTCACCTGCTTTTCTCACAACCTCTTTATTAACAGTAGGATAATGAAATTATCAGATTGTTTATATGAAAAGTCTTGCATAAAACAAGGTTTGGTTATAATATCACGCAAAATTTAATAGCTAAATAATTTAGCTCGAAACTGAGCGGCACTAGCTCAACTGGCAGAGCAGCTGACTCTTAATCAGCGGGTTCCAGGTTCGAGTCCTGGGTGCCGTAGTTTTTTTGATGTTATCAAAAACTAAGGATAAGCAATTATCCCCTATCCCTATTCATGACTGTGGATGCTCTGCTGGCGATAGTCTCATTACAGTGGCTATTTCTTATTAGTATCGCAATTACACTCTGAAGCTATTGGCGTAGTTGACTTTTTGATATATATTTAAAATTTGCTACAATAGGGGTGTTCGATACAAATGCGGAGAATACATTTTAAGTGGAGAGTCAAAGGCTAAGGATGCAGTCGTTTTGCTGAATTTAAAAAAGAAAAATAAATACGGATTTGGTTTGCTGTTGCCAATTATTGGTTTTTTTCACTTCTGTGGTTTCTGATCCGGGTGATTCCGAAACCCAGCCGGGCCGGTTATCCATGTCAGCGGGTGGCGTTTCCTCTGGCTTCGGGATTTATTGTATGGATGACCGGAATCATAGGCACGATATTATCATTTTGTAAAGGGAAGTAACGCCTTTATGGATCTTGCCCCGTATCCCGCCGGTGACGGTATTATCAACCTGAGCGAGTTTGCTCTGATAGCTGAAAACTGGCTATGGTCTGATTAACATCTGCTAGGTTATACGAATCATATCCCAGTCCTATTTTCTGAAACCAACAAAAAAGGCCGTAAGCATTTGTATACCCACGGCCCACTTAATCCCCTCCTTTGAGGAGGAGACATCGACTTATTTTCTTCGTTTCGTTCTTAATGCCAGAGATCCCAGAGCCAGTAAAGAAAGCGTAGCCGGCTCAGGAACCAAAGTTATTGAACCGTTATATATTAAGATATCAACACTTTGTGGCATAAAATCAGTGTCACCAGCCAAAGTGCCCCCTAGCATTAAATCAAATGTGCTGCCGATATCAGTCAAACCGAATTCAGAGGCATCGACTGTGATGGTGGCCAAAATCCCGTCAGCAGGAACTGAATCACCCAATTGAATTAATGAAAGATTAACTTCAAAAATCTGGGGGAAATCTCCTGGATCAATACCTGTACTTGGTAATACATAGCCGCCCGATGCATCTTCCCATATCGAGTCGATAAAACTAGCTGCTGTAAGTGCCGGGCCATTAATACTTCCGCCTACTTCCGGACCGCCGTCAGCGACCTGAACTCTCAGGACCATATCCGTAAGCCCTTCACCACCAGTGATTAATAACGGGATATCAACGACAGGATTATTAATGACATCAATCTGCCAATCGCCGACATCTATATTGGCCGCATTTGAGATATTTATCAGTAAAAACATCAATAGACAGGATACACATATTTGTTTTCTCATTTTCCACATCCTTTTGTTTCCAGTACACAACTCACGGCGCACAGAGAACACCTAAATCTCTCTCTCACCGGGAATTAGCTTCCAATTGGTATATATTATACCATGGTATGCCCTGTCGTCAAGGGAAAATAATACATTATATAAAATATATAAATTTATAGAAATCGG
>JAFGHE010000078.1 GCA_016930295.1 Sedimentisphaerales bacterium | reverse complement strand
GTTCGGCCGACGAGAGCTTGCCCTGCGCCACGGGGGCGGTCAACATGACCAGAATCGTTGCCAATATAATTTTATAACTGACTATGTATTGTTTTATATTCATCATCTATATATTCATGCGTTGTTCGGGCAGCCACAAACAATGTCCCTACTTTTTTGTTGTTTTTTCAATCGTTATAATCAGTTTTATAATTTCCTGGGCTCGTATTTTTTCGCTATCTGCCATAGCCCCGGCGAACCGGCTGGCTTCGCACTGCTCCAGCGCGGCTGAAAACGTTTGCACGGTTTCATCCGGCGCCCCGGCTTCCTGCAGGACCGCCCGGCAGTCGCGCGGGGTGAGTGACTGGGCCGTTCTATCGAACCGGTCTCCAACATAGCGGCGCAGGATATCGGCAATCTGCTGCTGGTAGTCAGGCTGGTTGGGATTGGTAAGGTGGTTTAATGCCTTTATCGCCCGGCGAGAGGCGCTACTGCGCCGGCGCGCCTGCTGACGTTGAGGATTGTCCGTGGTCAACAGTCGTACCACCAACAGGCCGGCGAACATGGCCAGCGGCCCGCACAAGACAACCAGGTACAACGGATGCGTCAAAGCCGCCAGGGCGGAAAAATGTTCGTTTTTTAACAGCCGGGTCTGATCGTACACATTGGCCGCGATGCCCCGCTGCACGGCCTCGATCTCGCTGGTCAGGTTGACAAGGTCCCGGCCTTCCGCCTGGTCTGCCGTAACGATTCGGGTCGGCGCCACCTCCAGGGGAATGGCTTTACTGTACAACGTGACGTATTCGCCCTTATCCACATCAAAATAACTTAAAGGGATCGGCGGTATTTCGCTGACCTGTTCATTGGTTGCCCGGATCGTTTGTTTGAATGTTTTTTGCCGGACCTGCAGCGTAGGTGACGATTGCTCGCTGGGAACCCGGAAATTATCGGCAAAGCCCCTGATCGACATGAGGTCAGGCATCTGCACCTGTTTGAGCAACTCCCCGCTGACGGCAATGGTCAGGGTAATGGGGTCACCCACGTTTACCTGGGTCGGTTCGGCGGCCGTGATAATCGTATAGCGGCCCACCAGCCCATTAAAGTCCGCCGGCCGGCCTTCTTCAGGAAGCGGCTTGACATGTAAAATCGCAGGTTCTCCTTCGCTGGAAAAGCGTTTATACTCACGCCGGGGACCAAAAAAGGGATCATCAAAAAACGACCGGGGTCGGCTCGAACGCTGCGACTGGACCTCCAGATTACACGTGATAGCCGGCGGGGCAATTTGAATGGTCCCGACCCGGCGGGGGATGAGAATTTTGGCAAAGGTCAGGGCCGCCACATCGTATCCCTGATATGTGACCGTTGACTGGCGTGCCTGGACCTCGGTCCCGGCCACTTCCAGAGAGTATATCTTACCGCCTCTTCCGGGCGGCACATCAACCTCTTCCACAAGAAAATTATCCGTATCGGTAAGTGCCGGTATAGAGAAAGTGTAACCGCCCACATCCACATTCGGGATATACCACGTTACGGTCATGGTAATGGGTTCTCCCACATAACACGCGCTTTGGGATAAATCTGCTTTGAGCCCCAGTCCGGGCGAGGTTTCCGGCTTGATCACCGTGATTCGGACCGGGTTGGCGGTATATGTTCTGCCGTTTACTTCAACGGCCACTCCCGGCAGTGTCTGGCTGCCCGCTTGGGGCGCGGTCAGTTGCCAGGCCATGACATATTTTTTATCTTCATAAACTGTTTGCCGACCATTGATAATTGTCACCCTCCGGCTTGACTGATTACTGCCGCCCAGGCTCCGCGGCGACCACGGCTGCAGCGGCGTTATATCAGCCTGGCCTGCCTGGTCGGAACCTTTAATGTGAATCTCATACTGAAACGGTTCCCCGGCATAGATTTCCTTCTGCGCACCGGCCAGCACTTCGATATCCTGGCCAGAGACCGGCACGGCAGCGGCCAGTAATAAAAGAGCTGTTATCAAAGTTTTGTTAATTGTCACTGCATCCATTTCCAGTTTTGTGCTTTCTTGTCCCGGCGAAATTCATCAGGGACAAAGTCGGTTGAGCTTTTCTGCGTTACCAATCCTTATCAACCGGCTGATAGCTGCCTCTGGCTCGCTCGCGCTGCTGTTTTTGTTCCTTTTCCTCATTCAAGATATCCTGAGCTGTAGTATCCGGAGCCTGCTGAGCCTGTATTTCCTGTTGATCCTGTTGATTTTGTTGTTCTTGCTGTGACTGTTCCTGCTGGTCTTGTTGTTGCTGTTGCTGTTGATTATTATCGGCATTTTGCTCCTGGGGCTGCGACTGATTCTGCTGAGGTTGTTGCGGGAACGCTTCTAAAGCTTCCTTTAATTTTTGGGCAGCCTGTTGCTGGTATTCCTGGGCCGGCTCCATTTTTACATTATCCAGATTTTCTGAGGCCATATCCTGCTGTTGAGCTGCCTGGTGCAGACTTTTTTCCGCATTCTCAAATATCTCCTTCATCTGCTCCGTGTTCATAGCCGGTTGATCTGGCGCAGGCCCGGGCGCCTGGCCACTCTGGGGGGGCTGAGGCTGAGGCGAGCCCTGACCCTGCTGCGCTGAGGATTGAGGTTGCGATTGCATCTGGTTGATCATCTGCCGGGCTTCTTCCTGTAACGCGGTGGTATTATCCTTGAGTTGGGCCTGTTCCTGCGCCAGAGATTTACCGGCGTTTTCTTTTTCTGCCGGCGGTGTATCCGGCTGTTGGGCCTGTTGGTGAGCCTGAGCCGTCTTTTGGTTGAGTTGTAATTGTTTCTGGAGCGCTTCGGCAATTTTTTGCTGGAGTTGTTTTTGCTGCTCCTGTTCTTCCTGCTGTTTTTTGAGACGGTCCATCAGATCCTTCATCTGCAGACGCACCACCGCGATATTCCGTCGGGCGTCTTCGTCTTCAGGATTCAGATCCAGTGCCTCCCGATAATACCGGATACTCGTGGTCATCCCTTCCACAGCCTTTTGCAGGTCGGAGTCGATCTGTTTTTGTCCTTGCTGGTAGTGACAGTTACCCAGATTATATTTTGCCTGTGCTACCAGTGACATGTCCTTGCTCTGACTGGATACCTGCTGATACAGATCAATGGCCCGGGCATAATCTTCCAGCTTATAGTAGCAATTGGCCTGATTAAACGCCAGTATCGGCTGAGCCGGTCCATCCAGTTCGGCCTGCTCATACTGTTTGAGCGCTTCATTATATTCTGTCTGCCCGTAAAGCCGGTTGCCTTGTTCAATGAAATCTGTATCGGCACCGGTCACACTATACAATACCAATACCAGTAGAAACCAGTAATGCATAATGGTTATAAACTTTATACCTGTGTGTCTATGTGCCATTGTGTCTTTGTTCATAATTTTTTCCGTTCACTGATCCATGCCTCGATGACTAATAACCCGATGGCCAGCGCTATGAAAATCTGAAATTTTTCATCGTAGCGCAGCGCTGTGGTGGATTCCAGTTCCTTGCGTCCGGAGGCGGCGATCACGTCCAGGTAGAATTTCTGCAGGCTGAATGCGCCGGTCCCCCAGTTTATGTATTTACCCCCCGGCGTAGCAAACACTATTTTGCGCAGGGCGTCCGCGTCCAGCTTCGACCATATTTCCCGGCCATTATATTTTAAGAATGTTTTTTGTCCGTTTGCGCCGGTAATAGGAATGCGTTTACCTTCATTTTCGTCTCCCAGCCCGATGGCAAATATCCGTATGCCTTCCTGTGCGGCTTTTTCTGCCGCCTTATCGGGGAAACTGCCATGGTCCTCGCCGTCGGTAATCAGAATAATGTCCTTAAAGTCCCGCTCCTTTTTATCAAATACATCTTCCGTGGCCATACGGATGGCGTCACCTATCATAGTGCCGCCTTTACTGACACTGTTGGTGTCAATTTCCGACAGAGCCAGACGTATAAACCCGTAATCGCCGGTCAGCGGGCACTTCAAGACCGACGAGCCGGCAAAGGCGATGATCCCCACCCGGTCACCTTCCAGTACGTCCAGCAGTTCACTGATTTCCAGCTTGGCCCGTTCCAGCCGGTTGGGGTAGAGGTCTTCGGCCAGCATACTTTTGGATACGTCCAGGATGACGACGATGTCGCGTCCTTTTCGCTGGATTTTCTCCGGGCGCGGGTTCCAGCCCGGCTGCGTCAGCGCGATGATCAATACCAGGACCGCCGTGAGCATCAGGGCGGCTTTGGCAATCTGGCGTTTGACGCTTACGTTAACGTTAATGCGCCGGAGCATCTCGTGAGTCGCAAACTGCCGCAGCACCTGGCGCTTACGGTAGAAGCTCCACGCATAGAGTCCTGCCAGTACCGGCACCAGCCACAGCAGCCATAGCGCTTGATAATTTGCCAGCCTTAACTCGTTCAATTCATCTCCTTAAAGTAGTTCAAGCTTCCAGCTTGTAAAATTACACACCGTTCTTATTGTATACCGTCATCTTATCTATAAAGTATTCGCACACGAAATATCTCAAGCAAGATGCTTGAGCTGCTCTTATGGAATCTTTCTGAACAGCGTACAACTCATCAACATCTCCAGGGCCAGGGCTGCCAGGGCTGCCAGGGCCCAGGGTCCGAACCGTTCTTCATAATGACTGTATTCAATCGATTCTATCTCGCTTTGTTCCTGTTCATCGATTTTTTCCACGATTTTTCTCAGCGACTCGTCATCGTCGGCCCGGCCGTAAAATCCGCCAGTCCGCTCGGCGATCGCTTTGAGCAGCCGTTCGTCCAATGTCTGCCCCATAGGAATGGGAATAACCCGCTGGCTGCCAAACGCATCGGTTATGGTCATGAAGTTTTCCTTACCGCTGATTCCGATAGTATATATTTTGATACCCCATTCTTTGGCCAGTTCCGCCGCCGCCATGGGCAACCGCTGCCCCGCATTCTGCCGGCCGTCAGTAAGTAGAACAATCGCCTTGCTTTGTATCTCAAATTCCGGTTTTATCTCTTCTTCCTCACCCTCCGAGCTCGCGGTCAACCGGGCATTACGCTGGGTAATGTCTTTTTCCGCCTCGTGTAATCGCGCCGCCGCCAGGGCGATGGCATCCCCGATGGCTGTACCATCTTCTTCCCGCGTCTGGGGTATCCTGGTATGCTCCAGATACCCCAGCAGGGCATCATGGCTGCTGACCAGCGGACAGGTCGTATCCGCATATCGGGCAAATGTAACCAGGCCCAGCAGATCATTCGGGCGGCCTTCCAGACCGCGTCCGCCCCTGACAAAATCTTCGAGAACCTGCTTGACCACATCCAGACGGGTCATCTGCTCGTTCTCATATTTCATCTGGGCTTCCATACTGCCCGAGCGGTCCACGACCAGCTCTAAAATAACACCTTTGGTGCTGATTTTCTGGATTTTACTGCCCTTACGCGGCCGGGCCAGTGCTACCACCAGCAGCACAATACACAGTATGCGTGCCACGACCAGCAGTCGGCGAAATCGGATACGCCACGATTTGCGTACTGTACCCGCATCACGCAGGGACGAGAACCGAAGCTGCGCCCGGCCCTTGCGCCGCATCATCAGCCATCCGGTCACCGGGGCCAAAATCAATAAGAACAGTATCCAGTAATTCACATTCACCACTGAGTCAGTCCTTTATGCATTCTTCTTTCTTCTCACAACTGGTTAATAACCTGTTGCTCCGCTTTCATTTGATCCGTAATGTCTATCTGTTTTTCCTGCAAACGTGTGGCTTCGATAAAGTTTCTGGTTAAATCAAATGTCTTCTGTATCTCTGTCGTGGAGGGTCCGTAACGGGCGAACTTGACCAGGTCGCAATGCATGAGAAAATCAGCCAGCATGGTTTTATGGTCGCTGGTTAATACTTGAGTGCGTCCGGCCTCAGTGAGAAATTCTTCGGTGGTCCGTTCCGGCGCGCGCAGGTCGAACCGGTGTTCGATATACAGCCGTAAGATGTCACTGATCCGTTCATAAAACTCTTTTATCCGGCCCGCTTCAATCAGTTGTTCCTGGGTCAGTTTGCGCAGGCGTTCGTAGGCGATCTCATGGGCTGCCTTCATAATACGAATTTGTTTAGTTTCACGCTTCCTTACAATATATAGGACACTCACCGTCACTGTTCCGGCGAGAATCACGCCGCCCAGTATCCACGCCCAGAGCCAGGACGCCTGGCGTGGCAGGCTCGCCACGGGCTTGATGTCCGCAATCACCAGCTTTTCCCGTTCTTCATCCACCAGAGAGGTTACTTCCACCGGGATGGCCTCGGTCTCCAGTTCGTACACCCGTGGTTCTTTACTAGTGTCCGTGACACCTGTATCAGAAGTATCTTCAGATTCCTCAGTGAAGGTAAACTTCAGGGCCGGGATCGTATATTCTCCCGAGACAATCGGCTCCAGCCGGTACTCACGGACCATCTGTAATTTGTTGTCATCCAGAAGTCTGTCGGGCAAGATATCATAATCCAGAATCCCTAACCGGCCTTCCTTTGTCAGAAAGTCCGTCAGGGTCGGCATGGTCAGTTTATACCCGTCCTCAATCACTGCTTCCAGACGCAAATGAAAGGTGTCGGCGATACTGATCGACGATTTGTCCACCTTCACCATCACCACCAGCGGCCCGTTTTCAAACTTTTTCTCTATCTCATACTCCATTGGCTTTCCTGCCACCGGCTCTTTCTCCGTACAGCCGCCTGATAACCATAGCGTCATCAATAGAGTTAGAAGAAAATAACTCTTTGAACAAGAAGGTGTCGACAAAAAAATATTTTTATTACAATTCATCTATATGGAACTACTATCTGAATTTACTTAAAATACACTTGACACCTATTTATTATCCTTTGTTTTTTCAGTGTCCTTCATTATGGCATCCCGATGGATTACGATATTATACTTATCCATCAGGCTCTTCACCAATTCCTGCTGGGCCTCCTGGCGTTTGCGGGTTGTGAGGGTTTGATAGATATCATCCTGTACTTCTTGAAAAGTCTGTTGGCGTTCCGGGATGATGCTTCGGACCAGGATTACATGAGAGCCTTTCTGGCCCGGCACCGGTTTATCCAGGATGGCACCATCACTGGCTGAAAATATTTTGTCTTCCAGTTCCTTTGAGTAATCTATTCCGGGTATCGGTCTGCCTTTGGTTATGGGCGCCAGTTCTCCGCCGTTATTTTTGCTGGTTTCATCCAGGGAAAGCTCCGAGGCCAATTGGGCAAAATCCTCACCGTCGTTTATACGCTGAATCACCTTTTTTGCTTCATCTTCTGTAGCGACCTGGATGTGTGAGATGAGGGCCTGGGCCGGCTCCTTATAACTCGATTGGTTGGCCTGATAATAGGTCTGCATATCGCTGTCGGTTATATGAATTTTATCTTCAATCTGCTGTTGAAGGAAAAGCTGGGCCAGATATTGCCGGCTCACTCGGCGCATCTGGCGTTTGACCCGGTCATCGTCATCGATCTTTTGAGCCAGGGCCTCGCGATACAGCGATTCCTCAGCCATCAGGGCCGAAAGGATTTGTATCTTGTTCTGCGGACTGGCCAACTGGCTGAGCATTCGTTCCTTTTGCTGGTTCAACTGTTCCGGCGGCATCATGGATGCCATTTGACTAAGCTGTGCATCAATCTGTTCTTCCACCAGTCTTTCCAGGTCCACCTGGGTAATCTTTTCCGGCCCGATCTCGGCGACCACTTCCGCGGAAGCATTACTCGCATTATCTGCCGGTTGATAGGTAGTCCTGTCCATCAGTTCATAACGCAGTGCGGCAAAACGGCCGGCGTTCTCAAACGCTTCCTTGACGTTTGCATTTAATTGACCGGTAAGGTCGGGCAGTTCCTTGACCATCTCCGAGCGATAGAAATATTCGATTGCTTCCTGAGGCTTTTCCGCCTTGAGCAGCATATCTCCAATCCGGAACAAAGTCCGGGCCCGTTCCTCATCAGAAAGGGGCGCTGCTTCCAGATACTGTTTCCATACGCGCGCCGATTCTTCATATAGATTACGTGCGGCGAGTTTGCCTGCCAGTTCCTTCAATTTCTCTGCGGATAGCGAACCGTCCACCGTAACTTCGGCCGGGGCGCCCTTGAGTGTCAGCCACATATTTACCCCCGCCAGCACCAGAACCGCCAGTAATAACAGTACTACCAATACATTACCCAGCGAGCCTCGCTTCTTTGGCTCCGGCAACGAAAAATTCAATCCTTCCGCCATATTTTTATCTCCATTTTTTAAAGTAGCTCAAGCTTTCAGCTTGCGGAAAAACTATTCCAAACTTTCTTGAAAATATTTCGTTTTGTATCTATATCACGCCGGCAGAATAATCTCTCAAGCAGGATGCCCCTTTATGCAAAGGGATAAACTTTGAGTTACATTCTACCTTCTCTTTTCCCTCATCCGGAAGAACCGGATCAGTTCCTGCACATACGGCTTATCGCTGGAGATATTAATGCAGTCCACCCCTACCGAGCGCAGCATGTTGTGCAGGTCTTCATCCCGGGCTGAGGTTCGCTTCTGGTAATCGCGCCGTACGCCGGTGTTGGAGGTGTCGATCAGGATAATCTCGCCTGTTTCGGCATCTTCCAGTTCAATCAGTCCCACACTCGGTAGTGCAATTTCGCGACGGTCGCGCACCACTACTGCGATTAGGTCATGCCTTTTATTAATCAATCGCAGCGGATGCCGCAGGTCACCGGCCATAAAATCGGACACCAGAAACACCGTGGCCCGTTTTTTAATCACCTTGGCCAGATAATCCAGCGCCAGGGTCATATCCGTCTGGGTATGGGTTATCGACCGTCCGTTTTCCGCATACAGCAGTTCACGGATTACGCGCAACACATGCGAGGAACCTTTCTGGGGCGGGATAAACCGCTCGATACGGTCGGTAAAGGTTATCAGGCCCACCTTGTCGTTATTCTTAACCGCGGAAAACGCCAGTACCGCGCACATCTCCGCGGCCAGTTCGTTCTTGAGCTTGCCGATCGTGCCGAATGCGCCCGAGGCACTTAAATCCACCAGCAGAATCACCGTCAGCTCACGCTCTTCCACGTAGCGTTTGATATAAGGCTTATTCATCCGGGCCGTCACGTTCCAATCGATATCACGCACATCGTCGCCCGGGAAATACTCACGCACCTCGTCAAACTGCATCCCCCGCCCCTTAAAGGTGCTCTCATACTCGCCGGCAAACACCTCGTTCACCGCCCGGTTCGTATAAATCTGTATCCGCCGTATCTGTTTTATAATCTCTTGAGGTATCATCTTATAGCTTTTTGTGTTTTTTGGTGGCTAAATCTTATCCGTATAAATCCGTACTATTCGTGTCATCTGTGTGCTATCAGGGGACCTGGACATTATCAAATATATGCTGAACAATATCCTCACTGGTTTTTTCTTCGGCTTCGGCCTCGTAACTTACGATTACCCGATGGCGCAATACATCCATGCCGATGGATTTGACATCCTGGGGTGTGACATATCCCCGTCGCTGCAGGAACGCGTATGCTTTGGCCGCCACGGTCAGGTAGATGGTGGCACGTGGCGAAGCTCCGTACGAGATAAGATTCTCCAGATCCATGTTATAGGCTTTGGGCCGGCGCGTGGCGTCGATGATATCGACAATGTAGTCCTTGATTCGGTCGTCGATATAGATTTCATCCACCAGCCGGCGCACTTCCAGGATCTCATCCGGCGCGATAACCGGCTCGATATCAAAGGTCTTGCTGGTCACGGCCATCCGGTCCAGGATCTTTCGTTCCTGGTCTTTATTGGGATAGGTAATCCTGAGTTTGAGCATGAACCGGTCCACCTGTGCTTCCGGCAGCGGATAGGTTCCTTCCTGCTCGATGGGATTCTGGGTTGCCAACACCAGAAACGGCTCCGGCAGCGCATAGGTCTGGTCACCGATGGTTACCTGATGTTCCTGCATGGCTTCCAGCAGCGCGCTTTGCACCTTGGCCGGGGCGCGGTTGATCTCATCGGCCAGGATGAGATTGGCAAAGATCGGGCCTTTCCGGCTGTAGAATGTGCCTTCCTGCGGCTGATAGATCTGGGTCCCGACCAGGTCTGCCGGGAGCAGGTCCGGCGTAAACTGCAGGCGCTGGAAACTCGCCTTAATCGCACGCGCCAGGGTGGTTACTGTCAACGTTTTGGCCAGCCCGGGTACACCCTCGATCAGGATATGACCATTACTCAATAGGCCGACCAAAAGCCGCTCAAGCAGGTACTCCTGACCGACGATAACCTTTTCCAGTTGACCCATCAGCTTCTCCACAAACGCGCTTTTTTCTTCCACACGAGAGGCAATCTGCTTGACATCAATATCCATCAATACGTCCTCCAGAGAACATAAGCTATTTATTTAAAACATTTTATACATATTATAAACCATATTCATTATATATGGGATTCCGCAAAAATAAAGAGTCAGATTTTAACAAAAATCATACACGTTTTCCAACCCTTGTGGATAATAATGTCATTATATCTTTATTAAGTGATGACATTTTATCCATATAAGATTTACAGATTATGGCCTATATCCAGGCTTTTCGGCTCAGGTTTCGGGTTCTTTCCACATCCAGATAGTGGCTAAGATGAACCAGCCGATGGTGGCGACCAGCATGGTGGTTTTGACGGCGGGCAGGGGCATTTGGTCCGTTAGAAACAGGATGGACGGGGCGATTAAAATCAGCAGGGTTATCAGGGCGATATATTTTGCAATTTGTTTCATGGTTCTTTCCTTATTATTAAACTGCGGGGCGTAATTTTTTCTGGTAGAGTTTGCTCAGGATGACATAGATCGCTGCGGTGACAAACCAGCCGGGTAGGGATACGAAGTAAATTTGAATCCGGTCCGTCAGAACCAGCCAGGCGCAAACGGCCAGGGTGATGAACCAGGCCAGACCTGCCGCCCAGTTAAAGTGCTTGCGGCTCAGTTCGGCATAGTTGCTTTGCAGACCGAATTTTTTAATGAGCCAGAAGTCCACAAAGATAACGGCGCCCATCGGCATGAGTAGCATTCCGTAGAACATTACAAAATCCAGAAGTTTCATGGCAAACCAGGGGAACATCGCGGCAATAGTCGCGATCAGTCCTGTCACCAGGGTCACTTTGAAACGTGATACCTTGGGCATAATTGCCTGAAATGCCAGGCCTGCGCGGTAAATGGTCGGGTTGGCGGTAGTCCAGCCGGCGATAATCACGCAGATCAGCCCACAGATACCGCAGGCCCGGTAAGCTAACGGGCCGGGGAGGACATCCGTATTAGTAGGGTCGCCATGTAGTTGATAGGCATACAGAATCGAGGCACTGATCCAGGCCATGAAATGGCCCACATACATACCAGCTCCGGAAGCGACGGCATACCAGCTCTTTTTGGCAAACCGGAATACGGACAGGTCGCTCATCCCGATATGCATCGCCATGTTGCAGAACCACGCAAAGAAGCAAACATGCCAGAAGGTAAATTTGACCTTCCCTGCCAGCGGTTCGCCTCCTTTCCAGATATTCGTTTTGGCCAGTGTCCATAAATCAGAGAGCGAATGGATTTCTACCCCGGTTGCGGAAATAAACTGGGCCAGTCCCACGATCCCGAACGCCAGGAACACCAGTACCATCCAGGGTGCAGCGATATTGGCAAATTTGGCGACCATTTTATAACCTTTGGCCGCCACGATGGCGATTAACACACCGATAGACAATACCGCAACTACCCATCCAAGACTGTTGGGGTATATGTCATTGAGCCCCGGCATCTTGAATTTAAACCAGACGCCCAGTGCCGTAGCTGCCACGGTAATCATCGCACCGGCCAGAAAGCAGAACATCACGCCGTTAGCCAGGTTATAAAGTATGACCAGGTAACGGCCGCAGATTTTTTCCAACTGGTAATACAAGGTCAGGCGTGCCCGGGTGGCAATGGGCGCACAGAAAAGCATCCAGCTCAGCACGGCCAGGGCATTGCCAAACAACAGTCCGGCAATCAGATCAAACGCACTCACCCCGCAGGCCACGAACAGCGGCCCGATCATCAGTTCAGTGCCGGCACAATGCTCCCCGGCATACATCCCGATAAAACTCTTAAAACCCAGCAGGGCGCTCTGGGGGACCGGTTGGCGTTCAAATTCGCTGCCAGATTCGTGAGTCTGTTCTGTCGTATCTTCAGTCATAGTAATAAACTTTCAAAAATAACTATTATTCTCGCTTACGAAGTACCTCATTCTCATATTTTGTAACCTGTTCCAGCCATGCCATGCCCAGGGGAATATCGCATATCTGGCAGTAATAATCCCACACAGCAGACCAGGGCAGGCTTTTAAGCTCTTCCTGCAGTACGAGACGCCCGGTATAGTCGGCCTCCTGTTCCAGGTTTCTGAGTGTATCGGTCGGTTCCAGCAGTGCTATCAGCAGGGCCTTGAGCATGTTGCGCGTGCCGATGGCCCAGGCGGCCACCCGGTTGATGCTGGCATCGAAATAGTCAAGGCCGATATGGATTTTGTCGCGTTGGTTGCTGCGTATGACTTCGCGCGCGATGGCTTTCAGTTCGTCGTCAAGAGTCACCACGTGATCACTGTCCCAGCGTACCGGCCGGCTAACATGCAGCAGCAGGCCCGGACAGAACAACAGAACCGAGGAAATCTTGTCTGAGATGGTTTCCGTGGGATGGAAGTGGCCCGCATCCAGGCAGAGTAGTTTCCGGCGGGTAGCCGCATAGCCGAGGTAAAATTCGTGCGAACCTACCGTATAACTTTCCACGCCGATACCGAACAGTTTGGATTCGACCGAGTCAAGCAGGAATCGGGGGTCCAGTTCCTCGGCGAAAATTTTATCGAGTGAATCGACCAGCAACTCACGCGGGCCCTTGCGGTCTACCGGCGTGTCCTTGAATCCGTCCGGCACCCAGACATTGGTCACGGTGGGAGTGCCCAGTTGCCGGCCCATGTCCGCGCCGATCTTACGGCAGGCGATGCCGTGTTCGATCCAGAAATCACGGATTCCCTTACTCGGATGGCTCAGTGTAAATCCGCCATCTGCCTTGGGGTGGGAAAAAAAGGTGGGATTAAAATCCAGGCCCAGATGGTTGGCTTTGGCCCAGTCGATCCAGCACTGGAAATGTTTGGGTTCAATCTCGTTACGGTCCACAAATGTGCCGCCGTTGTCCAGGTAACACGCATGCAGATTCAGACGATGGTGGCCCGGAATCAGGCTGAGAGTTTTTTCGATATCACTGCGTAATTCATCAATGGTTCGTGCCTTGCCTGGATAGTTACCGGTGGTCTGGATGCCGCCGCCGGAGAGTTGAGCGTCTGGCCTCTCAAAGCCGCCTACATCATCACCCTGCCAGCAGTGGATGGAAACATGGATTTTTTTCAGGACCTTAAGGGCCTCTTCCGTATCCACGCCCAGGGAAGCATAAACTTCTTTGGCATGGTTATAGGCTTGAGTAATAGATACACTTTTCATGGTTATCACCTGTCTCAAGGTAATTGTTTATAATTGTTTGCTGCGATACGATTCGAATTCCCAGTGTTCGATGAATTTACTGGCGCGTTCGGTCATATAGTCGATGCCGCCAAAAGCTTCGGTCAGTTGTTTTACTAATGCGCCGTCCCGGGCCAGTTCCAGGGCCAGGGCCGCTTTTTTCTGCGTGGATGCCACGCCAAACACCGCGTTATTAAATGCGATAATATGGGGCAGATACCCGGTTTGTGACTGGTATGTCTTAGCGGCTTCGCGTGAGAGATTTCCGGTAAACGGCCGGGACCGGGCGTACACAATATGATCGGGTGAAATGGGTCCTTCGGCATAATCAAACATTCCGCTGGTCTCAGTGCAGATTTCGTTGGTCCCGAAAGCGTGGCTGATTGTCTCTTTGGCCGCGTTCACTACCTCTTCATCCGGTAGTGGCGCAATGTCCAGATTCAGAGAAATTTTTGCCCTTTTGTATTCCATGGTAAGTGTTTTCATAATCCGGGCATGAAGCGTTTTAATGGTATCCGGGGTATCCGCGCCTACCACCACGCCGTGATTTTTGAGAAAAATCACTTCCGGCTCATGCCCGTGAAGTTTTTTAAAATTTTCGATTCCCTGACGAACCTGCATGCACAGGGTATATCCCGGGTCGATATAATTCAGCCAGAGAGCATCTGGAAACAGTGTTTTACAGATTTCATATCCCTTTTTTGAACAGGTCATGCCGTTGACAATCGCCGGATGCGTATGCACCACGAATTGCGCCTGGAGTGAATCATGGAGCGGCGCCTCTACCGAAGCCCGTCCCGGCGTCTCCGGCAGCGCCGCCGCTGCCATGGTTTCCTTCACCAGCGCTTCCCGCCGGGTCGGATCGGCAGGGGGGGTCATCTCGTAAAGCCTGGCAAGCTTCTTCCGGTCCAGGGCCACCAGCGTTTCCGGCGTCAGGTCCGCCAGCGTCGTGCCGGACGGCTTGACCCAGAGCGTGTCGTCATCCTTACAGGACGTATTGCCGCCCCCGCCCCGGACATAGTCCACGGTCCCAAATCTGTGCGATAATTCCGTGATAGTCTGCAGAATATCCAAATAAGACTCCAGATTAGAACACTTTGACTTTTAAGTAAGGGAAGTATAATATGATTGAATCCTTAAAACAACCGTTTTTATCAATAACACAAATTTTCATGATCAACACGGATTGTAAACGTAAATCAGAACGCTAATGGATAGTCAACAAATTAAATATTGGGGTTTGGAGTGTGGATTTGATCTGGTGGGGATTGCGCCGGCGGAGGTGGTGGGGGATGAGGGAGCGTTTCGGCGGTATCTGGAGCGGGGGTATCATGGTGACATGGTGTATCTGGGGCGGAATGTCGATAAGCGGCTCGATCCGGGTAAGCTTGTGGCCGGGGCGCGGAGTATTATATGTGTGGGGATTAATTATTATCAGGAAGATCCTTTGGACCCTGGGCCGGGATGTCGGGGGCGGGTGGCACGCTATGCCTGGGGGCGGGACTATCATGAGGTTCTCAGGGAGCGACTGAAGCGCCTGGCGGATAAGATAATTCAGGCTTCGCTGGAAGACGTGAGTTTGCGTTGTTTTGTGGATACGGCCCCGTTGATGGAAAAGGCTCATGCCGCGCGTGCGGGGCTGGGGTGGATTGGCAAAAACGGGCTGTTATTAAATAAAAAGTTTGGCTCGTGGATGGTGCTGGGAGAGATTATTACGGATATGGAATTTGAATATGATGAGCCGGTGTCCGATGGGTGCGGTGATTGCAGAAAATGTCTGGAGGCGTGTCCTACTCGGGCATTGGTACAGGAGCGGGTTCTGGATGCGCGTCGGTGTATATCGTATTTGACAATCGAGTCGAAATTGCCGGTCCCGGCGGAGCTCGAATCTTTGAGGGCCGACTGGTTATTTGGCTGTGATGTTTGTCAGGATGTATGCCCGTATAATCAAAATGTAATTCCTGCCAGACTGGCAGAATTCAAGCCTCACCCGGATTGGTGGCGTATCGATTTAGGTGAAATTTTGGCTTTGGATGAGGAATGTTTTCATCGTTACTTTAAGGGCAGCAGTCTGGGCCGGACGGATTATGGGCATTTTATGGAAATGGCTCAAAGCACGCTTAAGCGACTGAAAAATGGGTCATTATAGTAATCTGTGGGGAGTTTCCCCATCCCGAGGCGGAGATACAGTGGGTTATCAATGTTGGTGTTCCTACATGCTTATGATTCGCAAAAGCATGCCACCCGGTTGGCGCAAAAAGACAGCCGTCACAGCAGGAGTGAGATCACTGTGACGGCCGGGCTTGGGGTCTTTGCTCGAGGTTAATCCGCAAAATTATCAAACTTGAGCAATCTAACATAACAACGCAATTTTTGTTTTCTTATCTTTGGGCCTGGGTGACTATGTTGTGTCGCCCTACGAAAATTTGACATCCTTGTTATTTAATTGTGATTTTATGGGGTTTTGCGTCTACCTGTTTAGCCAGGGTGACTTTCAGGATGCCGTCCTTGAAGCTGGCCTGAATGTCATTTTCCGCCACTGGGGCCGGCAGTTGTATCGAACGCGACCACTGGCCCTGCACACGTTCACGCACATAATAATTTTTGTCTTTTTCTTCCTTATTTTCCTGTCGTTTGGCCTGCAGATACAGGGTATTGTCTTCCAGCGACACTTCGATATTATCCCGCCGGCAGCCGGGTAGTTCCACTTCGACATGGAAGTTGTTTTCATCTTCGTACAGGTCGAGGTTGCCGAAATTTTTCACTCCGGACCATGGTTCCGGCAGGAAATCGTCAAACAGACGGCTAAGATCATGCCACGGATTGCGTAACACGATGGGGTCATAATTCCGTTCAAATTTTCTTCTGAGTATAGGTAACATGGTAAATTCTCCTTTCAATTCATTTTTTTCAGTAAGTTTCGTTTCCTTTTTTCAGTTTCAGTTGTGGCCACCACGAAACTTTTTTGTCTTTCCATGACCAGGTCATTTAACCGGGTCATTATTCTAATACGCAATTGGTGTGCCAGGAAAAATGAATAGTTCTTAAGATGTTTATATATAAGCAATTAAAAATTTTAATTAAGGATATGAATTTATCTGGACGTAAACAGGGGGCGAAAACACTGCCATTTTGGCAGGCATTGTCATTCAGGTCATACCATTAAAACAGAACCTGGTACAGCATGTAGAAGGTATTGACTCGTTAATTGTATTTTGACTTGTCTGCCTGCTGAAAATATGGTATGTTTTATATAGAGGGCTTTAAGTGCCCAGCCAACTGGAGGGCTAATGGCACCATGGATCGGGTTGGAAAATTTAAATATGGGCAGTTGTTTATTTAAATATCAGGTAGAGTTATGACTGCGGTTCCATCAGCATTACAATGTCATGTTCTGGTGCTGAACAAGCACTACATGGCAATCCGCGTCTGTGATGTCAGGCGGGCATTCTCCCTGTTGTGCCGGGAGCTGGCGGAAGTTATCGATCATGATGACGGCCAATTCAGCAACTATGATTTTTCCAGTTGGCTGGAGGTATCGGAGTTTAAAAAGAAGTTTGAGCCGGAAGAACATGACTGGCTGCATACGGTCAAAATAAGCGTGGCGGTCCCCCGGATAATCCGTCTGCTGTTTTACGACCGGCTGCCGCATCGGGATGTGACGTTAAACCGTCGCAATATCTTTGCCCGTGACCATAATAGCTGTCAGTATTGCGGCCGGCATCTGCCTACCAGTGATTTAAGTCTGGACCATGTGATTCCCCGGAATATGGGTGGGACCGCCAGTTGGGAGAACCTGGTTTGTGCCTGTCTGAAATGTAATGTCAAGAAGGGCGGTCGCACGCCGATTCAGGCCCATATGCGTCTGATTACCCCGCCCGTCAAGCCGAAACGCTCGCCGGTGATAAATATTAACCTCGGCGACGGGCGCTATAGTTCCTGGAAGCAATTCCTGGATTATGCCTACTGGTCTGTGGAACTGAAATAAACAACTGGCGTTTATTCTTCAATTCTCTATAATTTTCCTTAATGGTAGTACGTGCGCCTATTGAAATACGTCGTTATCTGGCCCGTATGGATACGGATCAACTGGGCCATTTATACACTGATACTCTGGTGATTGGCGGTGGGGTGGCGGGCCTGCGCGCTTCTCTGGAGGCTGCTAAGGCCGGTTCTGTGCTGGTTCTGGTCAAAGACCAGCTTACTGAAAGCAACACCTACCATGCTCAGGGTGGGATCGCGGCCGTATTACTTCCGGATGACACCTTCGAATCTCATATTGACGATACGCTTCGGACCGGGTGCGGTTTGTGCCGGCCGGAGGTGGTTGAACTGGTGGTTAAACAGGCGCCGGATCATATTCGCCAACTGCTGGAGTGGTCCACGCCCTTTGACATGGTTAACGGCCAAATCCAGACCGGTCGAGAAGGCGGGCACTCTCATACGCGTATAGCCCATGCTCTGGGTGACGCGACCGGCAAAGCCGTGGCCCAGTGCCTGATAAAACAGGTTAAAAAACAGCGGGCCATCAAGGTGTTTGAAGAATGTTTCTGTATGGATCTTCTCACGCGGAACGGAGAATGCCTGGGCGTGATATGTTATCATCCCCGTCACGGGTGGCAATGTATCTGGGCCCGGCGAACGATATTAGCCTCTGGCGGGGCGGGGCGGTTATGGCGTGAGACGACCAATCCAGTCGGCGCTACGGCCGATGGCCTGGCCATGGCCTATCGGGCCGGGGCGATACTGACGGACCTGGAATTCATGCAGTTTCATCCGACCACCCTTTACATCGCAGGGGCGTCACGTACTCTGATTACCGAGGCCCTGCGCGGGGCGGGCGCCTGCCTGGTCAATAATAAAAGCGAGCGATTCATGTCGCAGTATCACGAGCAGGGCGATTTGGCGCCGCGCGATGTGGTCAGTCGGGCCATCTATGACCAGTTGGCTCATACGGATGCCACCCATGTGTACCTGGACGTCCGGCATCTGGGCGTCCATTTTCTGGCGGAACATTTTCCCACGATCAGTGCTTTGTGCCAGTCGTTTGATATTGATGTGGCGGAGGATCTGATACCGGTCCGACCCAGTGCTCATTATATGGTCGGCGGCGTAAAAACCGATATTCAGGGCCGAACGAATATTATCAATTTATACTGCTGCGGTGAGGCGGCGGCGACCGGCCTGCACGGCAGTAACCGCCTGGCCAGCAATTCACTGCTGGAAGGCATGGTATTTGGTAAGATATGCGGCGAAACCGTGGCCCGCGAGATCGCCGGCCAACCGGGCCGACTGGAGCGCCATCGCATTGTTTTTGAGGTCGACGAATCCAAACGGACTAAACTGGATATCCCGGATGTGACCAATTCACTGCGCGCGGTTATGTGGCGCAACGCAGGTATCGTGCGTAACGGTCAGCGTCTGGAAGAAACCATCGAAATCATAGATTTCTGGCAGCGTTATATCATGGACAAGGTTTTCGACGACCCGGTATCCTGGCAGTGCCAGAACATGCTCACTATCTGCCGGCTTATCGCCAGAGCCGCACTCCAGCGTCAGGAAAGCCGCGGCGTCCATTATCGCTCCGACTACCCCCAACCCGAAGACGATAAATTCAAACACCATATCGATATTAGCCTCAAATAACCTGGTTGATAAAATGAGATATGATTATTAATCGTTCTTTTTCATACCTGTCATCTTCTATATGTTTTTCTGACCTGTTAAGGAAAAGTGGACATAGAATATAAGCATTACTATGGAATAATGGTTTTTTTCATACCGGGCCGGTCGGGCGAGGCTGTTTTTGTTACAACTCTCTTGTAACTATGAAGTTATATCAAAAAACGGGCTGGAAAAGTATCTGCATAGCCTTTCTTATATTGATCATATTCAATAAAATAATCAAAAAAACCGATTTTTTCCTATCCAGACTTCCGATATAGTGCTATAGTATTGCTGTATGAATAGTTAGTTAGATGAACGAGTAAATGAGTCTGTGTCAGTCGGTTGTCTGCCCCACCCAAATTTCTCCTTCACCCTACTATTTAATTAGACTGAATGGTTAGTCACTTTCCCCAGGGACCGGAAAGTAAAAAATGAGTCCTGCATCCCAGAAACAGGAGATATTTGTTATGGGTAAAAAATTGTATGTCGGAAATATGAGTTACGATGTAAGTAACGCGGACCTCGAACAGATGTTTAGCGCCCACGGCACAGTCGAAAGCGCTCAGATTATCAATGATCGGGACTCCGGACGGAGCAAAGGTTTTGGTTTTGTGGAGATGAGTAACGATGCCGAAGCGCAAGCCGCGATCCAGGCACTGGATGGAAAAGACTGCCAGGGCCGTGCCCTTAAGGTCAACGAGGCCAAACCTCGTACCACCTCAGGTGGCGGCGGCGGCGGATTCAATCGAGGAGGACGTGGCGGCGGCGGCCGAAGATATTAATCAAACGCTCAAAAAAAAAGAGACCCCATAGATGAATATGGGGTCTCCTTTTTTTTATACCTGCCATTAATGGTTAATCCGGGGAGATGTCGAAATTTCGGTCGAAGGCTTCGTGGAAATCATAGACATCGTCGAAATCTTCGATGGAGTCATGGGGTTGTTTTTGCATCCAGCCGTTATTGACCAGCATGAAGACGATCTCACCGAAATCGCGGGTTGAGGTGATTTTCCAGTGGGCCAGTACTCTCCGGGCCATGAGTCCCCAGCGTTCCAGAGCCAGGTCGCGCAGGCCCTGACATAATTGCTGGCCACTGACATGGTGGGGTTGATGCCGGGCGGCCGGGTCCGTCCGTCGTGACCGTGCCCGGGGCTGACTTTTTTCGACCGTGTACCTGAGTCCATCGCGCACAAAGTCCACGGCCTTCAGAGGATACCGACCGTCATCCTGGACAATCTGCTCAATAGTAAGTTCCGGTTCATCCGCCATTTATACGTAAGTCACTTATTATCAATTATAGGTTTAACATCAGCTTATATGTTTTTATCGTTTCTATATGCTTTGTGCCTTTGTATCCCTTTTTTCAATGAATTCTCTGGCCCGGTTTGGCACCTTCGTCAATAGTAAGAACAAAGATATCTTTCCCGCCACTGCCGGCGGCCAGAATCATTCCTTCCGAGACGCCGAATTTCATTTTCCGGGGCGCCAGATTCGCCGCCACGATCATTAGTTTACCCACCAGTTCTTCCGGCTGGTATGCCTGGCGGATACCGGCCAGGACGGTGCGGGTCTGTCCGCCCAGATCGAGTTCCAGGCGTAAGAGTTTGTCGGCCCCTTCCACCAGGTCTGCTTTAGCCACGCGCGCCACGCGCAGATCAACCTTGATAAAATCATCAAACGATATTTCGTCTGCCAGGGGTTCGGTATCTAAAGGCGACGGGTCTTTTTCGGCTTGCGATTCAGCTTGCTGTTGTTTACTTTCATCTAACATGGCTTGTACCTTTTCGGGATCAATTCTTTCTATCAGTCTTTCAAACGGTTTTACTTGATGATTCTCCAGAATCTTATCTACGTCGGACCATTGTAGAGGTTCGATATTCAGGATTTTTTCGGTCTGCCCGGCCAGTGTCGGTAATATCGGCTTCAAATACAACGTCAAAATCCGGACTGCATTAATCGTGGTGGTCAGAGTCTCCAGCGCATGGTCCGGGTTCTCATTAATCATCGACCACGGCTTACGCTGGTCGAAATAACGATTCACGTCATCGGCCAGGCTCATCAGGGTACGCACCGCGATACTGTAATTGCGTGATTCGTACATCTGGGCAATGTTTTCGGCCGGGTCCTGCAATTGATTGATCAAGGCTTTTCCTTCGACCGAAAGTGATCCGATCCGACCTTCCATCTTTTTCGTCAACATGGGCACGGAACGGCTGGTCAGGTTGGCCAGCTTGCCCACCAGGTCGCTGTTGACCCGCTGGACAAAGTCCTCGGTATTCAGGTCTATATCTTCGGTACCCGGCCCCAGCTTACAGGCATAATAATAACGCAGATATTGCGGGGCCAGGTGTTTTAAATAGGTATCGGCATTGATAAAGGTTCCGCGTGATTTGCTCATCTTGGCGCCGTTGACGGTCAGGAATCCATGGATCGCCAGTTTAGTTGGTGTGTTGAATCCGGCCCCCATCAACATCGCCGGCCAGAACAGGGCATGGAAATAAGTGATATCCTTACCGATAAAATGATAGATTTCAGCTCCATCATGACACCAGTAATCTTCATAATGGAGTCCATTCTGTTTACAGTAATTTATAGTGCTGGCAATATAGCCGATAGGTGCGTCCAGCCAGACGTAAAAATACTTATCCGTTTCACCCGGGATCAGAAAACCGAAATAAGGGGCATCGCGGGAAATATCCCAGTCGCGCAGTCCCTGTTTAAACCATTCATCCAGTTTATTCCGAACCTGTTCGTGGACATGGTCGCCGTTGACCCACTCCCTGAGTTGATCGGTAAAATCGCCGAGCTGGAAAAAGTAGTGTTTTGATTCCCGCTGTACCGGCGGTTCACCGCAGACACTGCATCGTGCATCTATCAGGTCCAGGGGGGTGTATGTGGCATGGCAGTTTTCACAGGAATCGCCGTATTGATCCTCTGTGCGGCAACGGGGACAGGTACCCCGGATAAAACGGTCCGGCAGAAACATCTGGCATTTCTGGCAAAATGCCTGGGCCACATCACGCGTGGAAATATGTCCGGCCGCCTTATTCCTTTCAAATATGGTTTGGCTGCACTGGCGGTTTTCTTCGGAATGGGTGCTGTAGTAACTGTCAAAGTCAATATCAAAACCGGCAAAGTCGCGCTCATGCTCATCCTGCATGGCTTCAATAAGTGATTCCGGAGTAATCCCTTCCTGCCGGGCGCGGATCATAATGGGCGT
The DNA here is from genome assembly GCA_016930295.1 of Sedimentisphaerales bacterium. Lineage (GTDB taxonomy): Bacteria > Planctomycetota > Phycisphaerae > Sedimentisphaerales > SM23-30 > JAFGHE01. The sequence continues at coordinate 1,484 of JAFGHE010000078.1, read as the reverse complement.
GCCGTGGGTATCGTCAGCACAACAATAAATGCAATCATGCCCGCACATTTTCTGGAAGCGTACCCAGATATCGGTTTGGATATATTCCACCAGATGACCGATATGAATTGGTCCGTTAGCATAAGGCAAAGCGGCTGTAACCAGAATTTTTCGTGACATCATAGTTCCATTCAAATATCTAATTTTGATTCAGGTCTGGGAATTATAGTCCAAATGGGATTTGAGTCAATTTCCGGATCCCGGCCCGGTGGGAGCTGAGGACTTGTTTTTCTTTCTGCGCCGGCGCCGGCGCCGGTTTTTTCGCTGCTTATCAGATCCTGACTCCTGGGCCATTTCCCGGGGACCTGATTCCTGAGGTGGCACTTTCGAGTCAGGTATATCATCCGCCAGTATCGCCGTTTCTAATTCAGGATCGTTGATCAGGTCTTCATCTAATATCCCTATGGCCTGCTCATGCGATTCCGGGATATCCTTTTCTTCAAAGGGCTCATTCTGTACGGGTTTTTCCGTTTTGGGTTGATAATTTTTCTCCAGAATCTCATCAACATTAATGGCAATTACACGCTCATTATGATCCAGCCTGATTTTAACGAGTTGGGTCAATACCTGAGTACTAAGCACGGTGCCGGGTCCCTTGTCCGTAAGTACATAGCTGTTTTTGCGGGGCAGTCTGTTGAACAATTCATTATAAACGTTATCTTCGTAGCGAAGGCAGCATTTCAGCCGGCCGCAGCGGCCGGATATTTTGGATGGATCCAGGGTCGCTTTTTGCAGTTTGGCCATGCGCATATTCACCGGCTGGAGTACCTTAAGAAAATTCTTACAGCAGCATTCCCGGCCGCACGTCTCATAATCGGCAATTAAACGGGCCTCGTCCCGGGCCCCTACCTGACGCATTTCAATACGTGTCTGATACTCGTGGGCTAAATCTTTTACCAGGTCGCGAAAGTCGATACGCCCATCGGCCATAAAGTAAAAAATGATCCGCTCACCGCCAAAAAGATGTTCCGCGTCGATGACATGCATTTTAAGCTCTAATCGGTCGGCGATCTCCTGGCATCTCTGGATCTCATATTTGACGTTGGCGTTGAGGTGGTACTGATCATTAAGGTCCATATCCGTGGCAAAACGTACGATAGTGCCGTGCTGGCTTACCGGATAACTCGGGCCGCTTTCCTGCCAGTATTCCAGCATTTTGTCTTCCCGGATCTTGCAGGTGCCTTTTGAATAACAGAAAGGCGATATAATCTGGCCCAATTCCAGACCCCGTTCCGTTTTCACCACTACATGAGTGACCCCTGGTGCGATTTCCCGCTCGGAATGACGAAACTGGCCTATCAGGCCCATTTTACCGTAGCGGACCAGCATGGTTCTCTCACGTCGCGGCCCGGAAGGTTTGACCGTCTTTTGTGCAGGGGCTTGAGGCTGAGCAGCTTCACCACGATCACTATCACGGTTATTAGTATGTATATCCTGATTATCAG
>JAFGHE010000077.1 GCA_016930295.1 Sedimentisphaerales bacterium | reverse complement strand
CGATAGGGTTTAGGACAGGATCCCGTAAACATGCCGCCGCCCGGGGCCTTGGATAAACCGCCATCCTGCCCGGTATACAGCCCGCCGCCGGGACCTGTCGATAAACCACCGCCCGGGCCCGTATATAATCCTCCGCCCGGCCCCTTGTACAGGCCGCCGCCTTTGGCAGCTGAAGCGCCGCCACCGGGCCCGGTGTGCATACCACCGCCGGGACCGGTATAAAGACCGCCGCCCGGGCCGGTATATTGATCTCTTGGCCATGTATTTTTTTCCATATCTACCTCCTTGGATAGCACCAGGTATCAAGTACCGGGTTTGACGATCCCCTGCAATTCATCCCTTAGGAATTTCTTCCCCGTGGAATCCAAAGGATTCCCAAAACTATGCCCTTAATCACATTTGTGATTCCTGAGGGGGAATTCCTCAGGGCCAGGATGGTCGTCAGGGTCAAATCTCTACCATCCTTGGTAGATTTGACACTCCACGCCTCCTGCGCGTCGTTGAATCCATCAGGGATGATAAGGATTCTACCAGTAGTGTGTAACGGACCGTTACCTTTTTCATTTAATAAAATTCATTGTAAAAGTCGGAAAGGATCCGTACCGGCGATCAAAACGAAAACCGGCTGTTTCCGCCAGTTTTTTTACTTTATGGCGACTCTGATAATCAGGATCCGGAAAAACCTCAGTAATGGAAATAATACCGTTCTTTTTAAGCGCTTTATAGATCACAGAAAGTGCTTTTTCACGGTCACGAATCTCACCCAGCACAGTCACCAGGATAGCCCGGTCAAAATAATTGTTTTTAAGGGTAGCTTTATCAATAGTTCCCAGAATGGTTCTGACATTTTTCAGACCACTGTCAGCAACTCGTTTTTTCAATTTTTCCAGCATTGTTTTTTGCATGTCGAAGGCCACGACCAGCCCTTTGGATCCCACTTTTTCAGCAGCCGGTATGGTAATTCTACCGGGACCACATCCAACATCAAGCAACCGCATACCAGAATTCAAATTTATTCGTTCCAGGATGAGAGAGCTCCCTGCTGCCGCTTTCATATAGGGATTTTCTAAAAGCCAGCTTAACCATGAGGGGCAGGGCCATGGTTTGATACGACGCAAAACAAAAATAATTCCCAGGAACATCAGCAGGATAATAAAAATTATTCTAAAATTCATATTTATATAGTTTATAGGAAGAAAGGAAAAAGTCAACCAGAAAAGTACCAGGTATGATTAAAAGGATCAGGACCGTCGCCTGGCTTTTATCTTTTTGGTAATCCTATCCATCTCGGTGTCCTGTTTAAATACTTTTGATAAACATCACCATATTTCTTAACACAGGAACGTTCTTCTTTAAAAGCGTATTTCTTCTGAAAAAGCCCCATTATCAGCGTAAGCAGAAAAAAGATCCACGAAATGCTGGCGATGGATATACTGAAAAGTATTAAAAACTGGCTCAAATATAAGGGATGTCTTGAGAAGCGATAAGGGCCTTTGGTGAAAGGCTTATCAACAGGAGTTTTAAAGAATGTCATTAAAAGTGTAATAGAGATAATAAACGCTATAATAAAAAGAAACAATCCCATATAGAACCAGACAGTTCCAAACTGCAGGGGAAGGAAAATAGAATAGATAAACCCCGCGAACACGATAGCCATTGTCATCGAATCCATCAGCTTGTCATGTTCCTTCGGTTGCAGCTTTTTCGATACTTCTTTGCCTTTTCTGCCTGAACTTGATAGAACAGGAAATAGTATAAACCAGATCATAAAGATCCAGGCATTCCCCCATCCTATTTTAAGAACCGGAATAACAGACATCTTCCCTCTTTTTGTGATCGATATATTTTGAGACCGACGATGTGTCACATATCAGATACGTCACTACTTTAAAATATGACAATATTGAAAGTTGATGTCAAGTTTTACGTTCGACGTGCGAGGTGCGAAGTTATTTTTCAACTCATCCCTAGGAATTACCTGGTCCCCTGAAATTTTTCTTTGCCCTGAGGAATGCGAAGCATTCCCAGGACTTGGTCCCCGCAATCTCAAAGATTGCTGGGGGAAAAATTCCGAGGATTTAATCTCAGGAATGCTATGCATTCCATGGGACAATTCCTAAGGGTGGTTACTTATGGTCGCTTGTTATGTATTCTTGACTTTTCACATATTTTATATTAATTAATGATACCATGATATGTTAAAAACCAAAGCCTTTCTCAAAATAATTATTTTATTATTTTACTGTACAGTTATATCATCAACAGGGGTTTTCGCGCAGCTGGATACCAATGCGCCCTGGCCCATGTTCATGCAGAACATAAGGCATACTGGTCAGAAAGATAAGAACGTGACGGGCCCGAAAAAGAATCCTGTCCTGAAATGGTCCTTCACTGCCGGTGCCAGTATAATGAGAGGTATTACAGTGGGTACGGATGGGACAGTCTATTTCAGTACAAGCGGAGGAAACAACACCTTTTACGCTCTGACAAATGGTGTTATCAAATGGACCAATAATACCGGTTCTCAGGGCAGCACTCCCGCCATAGGGGCTGATGGCACCATATATTGCGGGTATGAAAGCGGTCGACTCTATGCCATTACAAATGGTGTTGTGAAATGGTTCTTTCCCATGGGGATATTTGTCTATTCATCGCCTGTGGTGGGAGCTGACAATACGATCTATATAGGCAGTGATGATAATTCTATCTATGCCGTGACAAATGGTATCCAGAAATGGTCGTATAATACCGGCGGAGATTTGCGGAACGCAGCCGCTATCGGGATCGATGGGACAGTTTATGTAGGCAGTTATAATGGCAAACTTTTTGCCATAACCAACGGTGTAGTAAAATGGTCCAATGGTAACGCGTCTGACATCCGGTCTTCACCCGCTATCGGGCCTGATAATACAATTTACTGTGCCGGATATGGCGACCGTACGGTATATGCTGTTACCAACGGTGTGGTCAAATGGACCTGCCCTCTTCCGGGTGGAGTAATCTATACTTCGCCGTCCCTGGGTCCTGACGGTACAGTCTATATCTGCAACTGGAATGCTGACCACAGGCTTTATGCCATCACCAATGGAGCGGTGAAATGGTCCTTTGACCCGGGAGACAGTACTATCTATTCATCACCCACTGTTGATAATGACGGTTATGTCTATTTCGGGGCCGGTGACGGAAATCTGTACTGCATAAGTAATGGAAACCTCAAATGGAGCTATCCTACCGGTGGTCGTGTCGATTCATCTCCGGCTATTGGACCTGACGGCGCGATCTATTTCGGCAGTTTGGATGATACCCTTTATGTCGTAAAGCAGAATGACCCACCCCTTCTCGCCTGGAGCAGTTTTGAAGGATTCTACACGGATGGCGTCCATCCGAACACGAATAATTCAGGCGCTCTTTTCACTTTCAGGATTAATTATTCCGACGCGGATAACCATGCTGCCGTCACAAACCAGATCTGGATCGACTTGAATGATGATCAAACCTATCAGAGCAATGAGAAATTTGTTCTGGATGAAGTGGATACAAATGACAATACGTATACCGACGGCAAAGAATTTATCTATACCAACCGTATCTCACTCAGCGGCGACGGAAAAATGAGTTACAGGTTCTTCTTCTCGGACAGCCTGGATGTGGCAACCGGCTCTCCCGTGATTAATAATTATTTTTATTTTATCATACCGGAAACCATTTACAGCGATCTGGAGAATGCTCTGGCAGCGCCCAATCCGGTTGAGATAAAAGCAGAACAGGATTATATCACTTTTTTTAATCTCACGGTTAACTTTGAGATCAGGATTTATTCCATCGGAGGGTCGCAGCTGAATGTTATCCAGGGCCGTTCTGTTAACGGCCAGTATAAATGGCACCCGGTCAACAGGGACGGGAACACCTTGAAACCCGGGGTCTACCTGTGCCTTTTGACCAACCCGGACGGCCAGAAAAAAATGCTCAAATTTGTTATCTATTAAGGGCAATAAAAAGGGATGTTTATTAACAGAACCATACCTTGCTCGACTTTTTTTCTTGACAAAATAATCCAATCATATATAATATTATTTCTGCTTTTCAAATAAATAATGTTCTGATATCAATAATATAAAAAGAGGTGTTGTATGAAGATTTTTACAAAATTTATCGTTCTTTTAATATTCACTCTCGCTGTGATCCCTGACGTTCACTCCACCCTTTACTTTGTGAAACCCGGCGGAGCCAACGGGTCAGCCGGCACGAGCTGGGCAACGGCCTGGGCCACCATCAGCCACGCGGCCACCAACGCTGACCAGCCCGGTGATATTGTCATTGTCTCCAACGGAACATATAATGAAAATATTATCATGCAGCATAGCGGAACTGCCGGCAATCCCATCATCTTTCGCTCTCTAGAAAAGGGTAAGGCGGTTGTCGATGCCAATGGCGCCAATTACGCTTTCGACCTGGATAATATAGATTATATCCGGATCGACGGATTTGAAATAAAAAATACCGCTATCAACGCTAT
>JAFGHE010000076.1 GCA_016930295.1 Sedimentisphaerales bacterium | reverse complement strand
GGAATCAGGACAACCATATATTAAAATAATCAGTGGATATTTTCGCACCACAGGAAGACATGGTTTTACATCTCAGGTGATCGCAGTAAATGATTGGAGGTTAGAAAAAGATGTCAGGATCAAGACTATTTATCGTATTCCTTATCCCAGCAATTCTTCTCGTCACCGGGTTGGCAGCGTGCGCACCAGCAGCAACGCCAGCACCTCCTGAGCCTGAAGTCTCGTTCACACCCACAAAGTATACCAATGATGAGTATGGCTTCTATGTCCTTTATCCCGATACTATGCTAAAGGGGGACGCTACTTCTAAGGGAAGCCTGTTGGATGCCGCTGACCCCGCCACCGTCCCCAGCATCGGAGTTGCGATAGACACGGGCAGCGTCGACGAAAACACTATAGCCGCACTTACGGCACTCGGTGGCACAAAAATAATCAAGGTTAGCGAAGATGCCACGACACTTGCCGATGGCAAAACCAAGGCAACTCTCACCAAAAGGACCTGGGAAATCGGTGGCTATCCCATCATAACCTTAACTCTCTGGATGGGAAAAGGCGATAAGACGATTGCTTTCTCCTATTCCAACATTGATGCCATGATGGATGAAGAAGCAGCCAAGGAAGTGCTATACACCCTCACTTTTACCAAATAAACACTTACAAAGACCAGGGATTAAATTTTAGGAGGTGAACTGAATTCAGTTCACCTCCTATTTAATAAATCTGGGTAATTATACCTTAATCTAATATCTTCTTTTTCAGTTTCGGGTTGGCCTTGTAGAACCCTTCAATATCCGGCAAGAAATCAAAGATTATGGGATAGCCGGGAGGCAGTGCTTCAACCTCAAGCTGTGTTTTACAGCCCGGACAATAATATTCCCGTATAACGGACCAGTTCGGGTCAGGTTTACGATCGCCGGGATATACCTCATCCAACTTCTCTTCGGTATCTCTAGCATAAATGAGGGCTTCCATTTTCCAGTTTTTCTGATAGTCGCAGAATTCGTGGCCACAGTCACATTTGACGATGAAATTTTTCTTTCCGTCAATGAGTTTTTTAACGACGTAAAGATGCTCGCCAAGTGGAACTACAATCGTTTCCTTCCAGGGCACCCTCTCCTGCAGTATTTCAAGATATTTCTCAAAGCGGTCTTCGTCTTTATTGCCGCTCATAATAGACTTGGTGGTAGCCCACGGCAATGTGCCGTCTATGAGATTTTTCAAGATTTCTTTTGAATATGTAGTCATTTTTTTCCTCCTATGCCGGGTATATAAAATCGGCAGGTAATTCCCAGAATTTGCGGTATTCTTCGCCCCAATTGGGAGAGATAGTCATTCCTTCCATATACATAGTCATTATGGGCGGATGAATTTTCCTCTGGATTATTTTTTCACGTTCAGCCTTCCACCATTCCTTTACCGGAATGGCCCGTTCGGCCCGGTCTTCTCTAATTTTTTTACGAAGCTCGCCGGTTTTATTGACATCAACCTTCCATTCGCCCGATGCTTCGTCGCGGTAAGATTCGATGCCGGAAACCGATTTTAACGTTTCAGGCAGTGAAAAACCGTTATTAAGGTCCTGCTCAGCCAACTGCGGTTTTCTTTCAATCGGGTCCCCTAATCCCGGTCCGCCGTTCCAGAAACAGAGATACACATCATACGGCTTGAACTCTGTCGGCATTAACGTAGTCATGTCATCCACATGATGGACGCCCTTGACCAGCCGGTCAAAAGTATAAGACCTGGGATCACCCTCGTATGACGGGTACGGCTGCTTGTTCTTGAATATTTCAGCCAGGTTGGTATTCTGGCAGTAAACTTGCTTTCTCAATATAGGCGTTCCCGGATAACCTCCAAAAATACCCGCGTTGTTAAATGCCTTGCCCGGGCCTCCATCAGTCAGTTGTATGTTATCACTGTTCCAGGCCATAACGATCGAGTGGAAAGCATTTCCGCCGCGGTATTTACCCAGGCCGCCTGAGTCAGGAGTAATCCTTCTACCAAGATACACCATGGGGAAAGACATCTCCCAGATCTCCATGTTACCCATATCAGATTCGGGGTTCCACATGGCATACCCGGTATCAATGCCGTCCATCATGCCCCTGGCGCCTGACCCGGAAGCAGAGTGCTCAAAATTGATACCGCCTAATGGTTTACCATACTGATCCGTGCCTCCCCACTGTATCAGGCCAGTTATTCCATAACCCGACATGATTTCTTCAACAAAGCCGCGGGAGAAAAATGACCTTGCCATACAGCGGTAAACAGCGTTATAGGTCACCATCAACGGCCCCCAGGTGGCAGAGAGCGAAACATACGGCCAATCTGGATTGGCCCAGGACCCATAAGGATAATGCTGTTCAGTAGCATAATAGGCCCCGTCATTGACCTTTCCGTCGTAGGCAAGCATCTGCGTGGCCGCAACCCACAGGCCAGCCTGCATGGCCGGTAAAGAGCTATTGCCGGGGTCGTATCCCCACTTATTTGCGCCTCTCATGTCCAGTTTGAACAGGCCATCGGAACTTATGGTGAGTTCGGCGGGAGCATGCATCATTTTCCAGCCACCCGGCATGACGGCCGATATATCCTTATCATAGAAAGAGGCGGCTCGATAACGGCCTGGGAATAACCTTTCTCTTACCCTGGCTTTAAAAACCTGCCTGCCTTCTTCAATAATTTCACGTATAAATTTCTTGTAATAGTCGACGCCAAAATCATCGATGATGGCTTTTAACTGGTCCCTGATGATCTGGCAGCCAGCCAGCCTGGCCTTCTCGTCCAGGTGCCAGTACGTCGAGCCACGCAAGTTACGGTCGCAACGTATCTGGTAGGTGCGATGCAGCTTGTCATTCTCACCCACCTTCTCACAGCTAAAATACAGGCCGTCGCCGAAACGGTTGGTGGTGGTTATGGGTATTCCACCAGCGTCAATGCCACCAATCTCCATGACATGAGTCACTGAACCAACCCAGGCAATCAATTCACCCTTGTAAAACACCGGTATGATGCTCTGC
>JAFGHE010000075.1 GCA_016930295.1 Sedimentisphaerales bacterium | reverse complement strand
TCTTTATTTTGGATAAGTTAACCGATATAATCATAGTATGAAGCAAACCAGATGTAAGATATGTGTTGCCGGCGCTGTGCAGGGGGTGGGGTTCCGGCCGTTTGTCTATAATCTGGCCGCACGCCTGGCGTTAACCGGCAGTGTGACAAATACTTCCGAAGGCGTGCAGATCGAGGTACAGGGTGACGGGGCCGGTCTCGAACGCTTTAAAAAGGCCGTTATCTCGGAGTGCCCACCGCCGGCAGAGCCGGTGATTACGGGCGTGGAAGCCGTGGAACCGATTGACAACGAAAATTTATTTGTCATTAGGGATTCCCGTCCTGAGGGCAAACGAGAGCTTTCCATTACTCCTGATACAGCCACCTGTGCGGCGTGTCTGGCTGAACTGAACGATCCGGCCGACCGGCGGTATCAGTATCCCTTTATCAACTGCACCCACTGCGGGCCGCGCTATACGATTATCAACGATATACCCTACGACCGGCCAAATACGACCATGCGGGAGTTTACCCAGTGTACGCGGTGCCAGAGTGAATACGACGATCCGGGTGATCGGCGGTTTCATGCCCAGCCCAACGCGTGCCCGGCGTGCGGGCCGCATGTCTGGCTGGCAGATGCCGGGGGTAAATCTTTGGACGCGGATAAACCCATCAAGCAGGCCATCGAATTTTTACAGGCCGGAAAAATTCTGGCGATCAAAGGACTGGGCGGCTTTCATCTGGCGGTACGCGCTGATAATGATGAAGCCGTGGCAGAGCTAAGAAAAAGAAAATACCGTAAGGCCAAATCGTTTGCCATTATGGTACGGGACATCGAAACCGCCAGGCAGTTCGCTCACGTTGATAAAACAGCCCAGGAATTACTGACCGGTAAAGAGCGTCCCATCGTGTTATGCCGGAAAAGGCCGGATTCGCCCCTGAGTACTCTGGTAGCACCGAGCAGCCGGTTCTGGGGGATTATGCTGCCTTATACGCCGCTGCATACTCTGCTTATGCAGGGCGATTACCCGGGTTTGGTGATGACCAGCGGCAACCAGACAGACGAACCGATTGAAAGTGATAACAACAGCTCCCGCGAAAAACTCGGCGGTATAGCCGACTTTTTTCTGATGCATAACCGGGGCATCTATACCAGTTGTGATGATTCGGTACTGCGGGTGTTTCAGTCAGAACCCCTGATGCTGCGCCGGGCGCGGGGCTATGTGCCCACCCCGGTGATACTGGCTCGTAAAGGCCGGGGCGATATTTTGGCGCTGGGGGCGGAACTGAAGAATACGGTTACATTTGTCAAAGATAATAAGGCGTTTGTAAGTCAGCATATCGGTGACCTGGGTACCACGGTGGTGTATGAAAGTTTCGTGCGCACCGTGGAAAAGCTGGGCGCCCTGATCGGCGCCCGGCCACAGATTATAGCCTGCGACCTGCATCCGGCAATGCTGTCCACACGTTTCGCCCAGACTTATGAGGATATTCAACTGGTGCGGGTACAACATCATCACGCGCATATTGCGGCGGTCATGGGTGAGCATAACCTTGAAGGACCGGTCATCGGCCTGGCGGTTGATGGTATTGGTTACGGCTCGGACGGCACCATCTGGGGCGGGGAACTGCTCTATGTTTGGCCGGACCGCATTGAACGCAAAGGACATTTACAGCAGATCCCCATGCCCGGCGGCGACGTGGCCAGCCTCGAACCCTGGCGCATGGCGGTCAGTTGCCTGATTAAAACATTTGGCTCGCCAAAAGGAGTAACTTTAGCTAACGAACTCATTACGGATATTCCGTCGGCTAATATCAACGCGGTCGCGGTTATGATCATTAAAAATATCAACTCACCATTGTGTTCGAGCCTGGGCCGGTTCTTTGACGCGGTCAGTGCCCTGCTGGGTATCTGCCGGGAAAACACCTACGAAGCCCAGGCCGCGATTGAACTGGAAAACAGCGCCGCCCCTGATGAACACAATGCGTATCCAGTCGAAATTGAAACAAGAGATGACATAAAAATATTATTAATCGAGCCGGTAATGCAAGCACTGGTTAAAGATTTACATTCCGGTTTAGGTCGTGGAATAATCGCCGCCAAAGCCCATAATTTTGTAGTTGAGGGACTGACCCAACTGGCAACGGAACTATCGCAGGAAACCCTATGCAAAACCGTGGCCTTATCAGGCGGGGTGTTCCAGAACGAGATCATCCTGTCCCGGCTCGTGGATACGTTAGAAAGAAAGGGGCTATCCGTTTACTTTAACCGCAAACTCCCGGTCAACGACGGCTGCATCTCCTTCGGCCAGGCCGTGGTGGCGGACACGCTGATTCGGAAAAAGTCAGGGGTATAAAATCTCTGGGGTTGGGGCAATCTGGCTCAGAACGGCCGGAAAAAAGGGAAATCTTGACAATTCACGAAATTTCTGCTAAAATGATTAAACTCGTATGAATATCCGCAAACAGCTAAGGAGGAGTGCACGATGGCCCGAATAATACTGCTGATATTGGCAGTCTTGTTTTTTTCGGCTATGGTCCCCGCCGCTGAGTTATATACTGAATCTTTTGATGGTGATGGAGACATTACCCTTGCCGGTTGGAATGGTGTTTATGACGACGGCGGCAGTGGCGGGGGCATTGCCGATAGTATAGCCTGGGTATGGCATAACGGATCGTGTGAAAACTTAATCTATACCAATGAATATACTGTTGAAAATCCCACCTCTTCATCGATCGAATTTCAGTATGATTTACGCAGGCATTCTTTCTACAGTTCCACCCCCCAGACCAGCCTGGCGGTTCAGGTCGGGGGCAACTGGTATGTTTCCAAGACAATTTTTACTTCCGCCAGTGAGGTGTTTGCAACCCAGTCCCTGATTTATGAATCGGGAAACAGCCTTTGGGACACCCTGGATATTAATACAGCGGCGCGCGGTTCGACGGCCGCATCCGATCTTACCGGTGATATTACCGGGTTTGGACTTTATTCAAACAGCCAGAATGTGGGGGGCAATTGTACGGCAGAATATGACGATTTTACGGTCATCGCCGACGTTCAGGTTCGAACGGCTGATTTTAATGGAAACGGGGTTGTCGATCTACAGGATTTTACTGGGTTCTCCAATGGTTGGATGACGACCGCGGGCCAGCCGGGTTTTAACGAAATCTATGATTTAAATCTTGATACCTCGATTGGTATAGCGGACCTGGTTGTTTTTGCCCAGAACTGGCTGATGGGGACTATGGTTCCTTACGTACCGCAACAGTCGACCCGACAGACCATAAGCTTTAACACCGGGTGGAAGTTTTACCGGGGCGATATACCCGGAGATAATGCCAAAGAAATTTCCTACGATGATTCCACCTGGCAGAACGTCAATATACCCCATACGCCAGTGGTTACGCCCCTGCGGATTCAGTGGCCGGGTCTCGAGGTTGAAGAGATCAACTGGTATCGAAAACATTTCTCATTCGATAGCGCTGATCAGGGTAATAAGATTTTTATCGAGTTTGAAGCGGCGGACCAGGTCGCGGATGTGTGGGTAAACGAAACGCATCTGGGGACTCATTACGGGGCGTATCTGCCGTTTATGGTGGACATTACGGACCATGTGTATTACGGCGGGACCGATAATGTTATTGCCGTTAAAGTCGATGAGCAGGAGGACGGGGACATCCCTGCCTATGGGCTTTGGTATAGCACCGGAGGGATTTACCGGGATGTCTGGATGCATATCACCGATAAACTGCACCTGACGGATTCGGTTTATGCCGGGATGGTTGGCGGCGGAGGCCTATTTATCACATATCCTCAGGCCGATGAATCACAGGCAACGGTGCAAATCAAAACACACATCGTGAACGAGCATCTGACCGCCAAGGAATGCGGTCTGGTGTCTTACATAGTTAATGATGATAATATGGTGGTTGCCCAGGCAAACGACACCCAGACGATTGCCGCAACCGAGGATCATACATTTACCCAAATGGTGACGGTCACGGAACCGGCTCTCTGGCATCCTGATGATCCGAATCTTTATACCCTTTACACTCACATCTATGATAATGGTGAAATTGCTGATACGTATCAAATCCGCATTGGAATCCGGAGGATCTCTTATTCTTTATCCGAAGGTTTTAAGATAAACGGCCAGCCTATGCGGCTGCGGGGCACCAACCGCGTACAGGATTATCCCTATCTGGGCTGGGCCATGGGAAATCTGGGACAACGCCGCGATGCCGAGCTTCTCAAAGAAGCCGGATTTGACTATATACGTACCTCCCATTATCCCCCGGATCCGGCCTTTCTGGACGCCTGTGATGAACTGGGAATTGTGGTGATGGATGAAATCCCGGGATTCCAGTATGTTGGCGGCGAGTTGTTTAAATCCAGATCGTATCAGACCATGCGGGATATGATTCGCCGGGACCGGAATCATCCCTGTGTGATTGCCTGGGAATTATCCCTGAACGAGACGAATTTCGATTCGACCTATGCCCAGACCGCGATGGATATCGGTCACGCTGAGTACCCGGGCGATCAATGTTATGTTTCTGCCTGGATGTACGACAGCATCTATGATATATATATTGCCACTCCGACGGCAGGCGCCCGGAGCTATTCGGGCAACAAACCGTTAATCATCAGTGAACACGGTCATTGGGAATATGGCGGGGGAAGCGGCAGCACCAGTGATGTCCATAGAGCCGATGATATACCTGGCGATTCTTTTGGCGGTGGCGAAGAGCCCATGCTCCAACAGGCGTGGAATCATCAGGAATCGCATCACCTCAACCGCGGATTATCGAATATGTGCGGGGATGGATTATGGGTGGGAATCGATTACGGGGCCTGGCCGTCAGGGGTTTATGATTTCCTGAGACTGCCGAAGTTTTCCGCTTATTTCTGGCAAAGCCAGCGCCGAGCTGACCTGGATCTGTCGTATCTTGATATTGATTCAGGGCCGATGGTTTTTATCGCTAATAACTGGGCCGCTTCTTCGCCCACGGATGTGAAGGTGTTCAGCAATTGCGAGCAGGTCAAACTTTATATTAATGATGTCTTGCAGGATACCCGCAGTCCGGATACGGCCTATCCAACGGCGAATCTGGCGCATCCGCCGTTTACCTTTGAGGGATTAACATTCCAGGCCGGCGAGTTAAAGGCGGAAGGCCTCATTAACGGTCAGGTAGTTGCCTCTCATACTGTGCAGACGCCGGGTTCGGCAAGTTCAATATGGGTTGAATTTGACATTACCGACGTGCCCGCGAACGGTTCAGAGTCGATTTTTGTATATGCTTACGTCCATGACAGTAAGGGTATGGTTGTTCCGGATGCTTCCAATGAAATAACGTTTTCCGTGACGGGCGAGTCCGCTCTGGTTACTCCGTCAACGGTATCAGCAGAGGCCGGGATTGCCACGGCTCTTATTCGGGTTTCCGACCAGCCGGGTACTATTTTAGTCGACGCTACCAGTTCGGGTTTAACGGCTGGTAGTGCTTCCATTGTTACCTGGTAATATTAGACACTGTTTAAAATAAATTTAAGAAGTCCTGGGTAACATTATCAGGGATCAAGGGGCAGTGTTTTATTATTTCGTGATAGATAATTAATTATTTGAATACGTTTGTATAAGCGCTTAAAATAGACTGAGAGATATTTTTTATACAAAGTTAAGGTGACAGATATGTGTATTGGCGTGGCTGGCAAGGTGATTGAACTGGCGGGGCAGGGTGCGGTGGTGGATGTGGAGGGGAACCGGGTGTCGATATCGGCGGTGCTGGCGCCGGAGGTGACGGTGGGTGATTATGTGTTGATCCATGCCGGGTTTGCCATATCGATTATCAGTGAGGAAGATTACCAGGAGCAGAAGAAGATATTTGAGGAGATTGATGAGCACTACCGAAAGACATTTGAATCCGGCTGAGACTCGGCGTCTGGTTGATATGCTGGGTAAGGCGGCGGACAAGCTCTCCGGGCGTACGATAAAGATCATGGAGGTGTGCGGCACGCATACGGCCACGGCGCATCAGGAGGGACTGCATGCGGTGTTGCCGGGGAATATCCGGCTGATCAGCGGGCCGGGCTGTCCGGTCTGTGTTACGCCGGGCGGGTATATTGATCAGGCCGCGCAACTGGCTTTGGAAGAGAATGCCCATATTACGACCTATGGCGATATGGTGCGTGTGCCGGGGATTACGATCAGCATGGCCGAGGCACGGAGTAAAGGGGCAGCGGTCTCCGTGGTTTATACGGTTCAGGATGCACTGGAGATGGCGCGTAAGAATCCGGGGCAGAAAATCGTGTTTCTGGGTATCGGTTTTGAGACCACCACGCCGCCCAGTGCTTATGCTATTAAGACTGCACGCCAGGAGAAGCTGGATAACTTCCTGGTGTTTTCTGCGCATAAGCGGATTATCCCGGCGATGCAGGCGTTGCTGGAGGATCCGGAACTGGCGATTGACGGGTTTATCGCGCCGGGGCATGTGTCGGTTATTATAGGTTCGGACTGTTATGCCCTGGTGTCTCAAAAGTATAAGCGTCCGTGCGTGGTGGCCGGGTTTGACGGTCAGCAGATGCTGATGGCCATGGTGGCGATTCTGATGCAGTTAGTGGACCGGGAAGCGCGCGTGGAAAATGTGTATGGCACGCGGGTAAAAGGTGAAGGGAATATTGCGGCCCTGGAGATTATTGATGAGGTATTCGATATTGCCGACAGCCGGTGGCGCGGGCTGGGTACGATTCCAAAAAGTGGGCTGGAGTTGAAAGAGGAGTTCGCGGCGTTTGATGCGCGCCGGGTGTTTGGGCTGGCGGAACCGGAGGACCGCGAGCCAAGCGGCTGTCGGTGCGGAGATGTTATCAAGGGGATCATTACTCCGTTGGAATGTCCGCTGTTTGCCCGGCGATGTAAGCCGTCTGAGCCGGTGGGCGCATGTATGGTCAGCCGGGAAGGGTCGTGCAGTGTGTATTATCAGTATAGGAAACACGCTAAGCCCCTTTCTTCAAAAGGGTAAACTTTGAACTCTCAGCGTGTTAGTTGTATTGGAACGGTATTTGGGCGACCACGTGTGTCGCCCCTACGACGTTTTTCGCGATGGAATATTGTCTTGGAAGAATCTCAAGCTGGATGCTTGAGCTACGTTAGGATGATGGATATGACGGATAAAATCATGCTGGCCCATGGGGGTGGCGGGACATTGATGCAGGAGTTGATCAATAAAGATATTGTTCCCGCAGTCGCTGATGGGAGTCTGTTTGAACTAACGGACAGTGCCCTGCTGGATCTGCCGGGCGGACGGGTGGCTTTCACGACGGATAGTTTTGTGGTCCGGCCTCTGGTGTTTCCGGGCGGAGATATCGGGCGGCTGGCGGTCTGCGGTACGGTTAACGACCTGGCGGCTGCCGGGGCCCTTCCGGTGGCGCTGGCACTGGGGTTGATTATTGAAGAAGGGCTGGATATGGAGGTCTTACGTACTATGCTTACATCTATTGGAAGCGCAGCACGTGAGGCGGGGGTGAAGGTCGTTACCGGGGATACCAAGGTGGTGGAAAAAGGGGCGGCGAACGAGTTGTTTATCAACACCAGCGGCGTGGGTGTTTTGACCGGGACTATCGAATACTCTGTCAGTCGTATTGCCCCGGGCGATAGCGTGATAATCAACGGATTTATTGGGGACCACGGCATCGCGGTGATGAGCGCACGGAATGAACTGAACTTTGTATCGCCGGTAGAAAGTGATGCGGCGCCGCTGGGGGATATGGTGCAGACTATACTGCGGGAGTTTGGTGACAAGGTTAAATGCATGAAAGACCCGACGCGCGGCGGGCTGGCGGGCTGTTTGAATGAAATGGCCCAAAACGTGGGATTTTTCGTCGACCAGGATTCGATCCCCCTACGCCCGGCGGTTAAAGGCGCATGCCAGATGCTGGGACTGGATGAATTGACTGTGGCTAACGAAGGGAAGATGGTCTTTATCGTGGATTCGTCCGCGGAAAAAGAGGTCCTGGCCTTATTACAGAGACACCCATTCGGCAAAGACGCAGCCATCATCGGCCATATCGACAAGCGCGCCGGCCTGGTACGAATGCAGACCGCACTTGGCGGCGAACGGATCATCAATCCCCCCTACGGCGAAGAACTGCCGCGGATTTGCTGATGATGATTTATGATACTGATTTACGCTGATGAACACTGATTAAAATTAACTTGTATTTTGGACTGGTCTTTGGTTTTTCAACATGCTTAAACTGCGCTGCGCTTCGTGTAAGCATGCCACCCTTGCCATTTCTCTGCGCTGGGATGTTGGTTTTTTAAGATAGGACTACGTTGACGGCCTGGTCGAAATCGCCGAAGGTTATGCTGAAGGGGATGGTTCCGGTCAGGGGTATAATGTCATCATGTTTTAGGGTGATTTTGAAGGTGCATTTGTTGAAATCGAATTGGGCGGTGATGGCAAACGATTTAGCAGCCGGGAGAGTGAAAATGAACAAGAAGATTACCAGTATAATGATTTTAAATGAAGTTTTATTACTCATGTGTTCTGCTCGCTAAAATACAGGTTTTATGATTATGTAAACCATTTGAAAAGACTATTAAACATTTATTATACTATTATTTAAAGTGAAAATCCATCTTTAAATTGATGGGGCAGGTATGACGTTCTGTCGATGATCTGTTTGGGAAGTGGTTCTTACTTTCGCCCCCTGTGCAAGCCAGGGGCAGGCTCCTTCGGGGCTTTTAGCATAAATCATTTATTACCGGGGGCTTACGCCCCCGGCTAAACACTTGCGCCCCTTCGGGGCTAATAATGGTTGAAATTATTTATCTTCTTTAGTAATATAGTGTTAGATGCGGATTGTCAGGCAATGAGTATATATTATATAGTCAAGTGAAATGGATTTTCAGGGAGTACCCCTTCAGGGCATCAGGAGAATATGAAGCTTCCGCTGCAGATATTGTCGAATCGGGTTCAATGGCTGGTGAGTCTCAGATGGATCGTGTGTCTGGGTGTAATCCTGGTGGTATGGGTGAGTTCGTGGGTATTGAAGGTGGTTTCACATCCAATGCCGCTTTATATCATTGTGGGCGCGATGCTGGTTTATAATTCGATATTCGCGTGGTTCGGCCGACGACGGACACCGCGTGGTTCGAAGTTGGACCGGAACATCATATTGCAGATAGCGCTGGATCAGATTGCTTTGATATTATTATTGTATTTTTCCGGGGTGCATTACAATCCGTTTATATTTTATTTTGTATTTCATCTGATTATCGCCTCGTTGCTGCTTCCGGGTCGGGCGCCGTATTATCTGGCGGGTCTGGCGTCGGTACTGGTGGGACTTTTTCTGGTGGCGGGCTACCTGGGCGTCATGCCGGAAAATAACACGGTACTGGAGCAGGATACGTTTATGATAGCGGAATCACAGCTTAAGCTGGATGAAATATACATGTTTGGATTTTTTATTGCGTTTTCCACGACATTGTGGATTACGGTTTATTTTACTTCGTCGATAAATAATTATATGCATCAAATGCAGGCGGTCATGCGTCAGAAGGAAAAGATGCTGGGCATCGGTCAACTGGTTGCGGGGATAGCGCATCAGATCAGTAATCCGCTGGACGGGGTACAGAATTGTCTGCAGACGATCGGTAAAAGCGTGAACGGTGACCCGCATCTGCATAAGTATGTGACCATGATGAACGAAGCTCTGGAACGGATTGAACGGACGGCGAAACGGGTTCAGTTTTTTGCCCGGCCGCGCGGACTGGAGTTGCAGGATACGGATGTGAACAAGGCGGTGGAAGCGGTTATGGACCTGTTAGGCCAGACCAGTAAACACGGGGTTAGCGTCCGTACGAATTTAGGTAATATCCCGCTGGTATGGGGGGATACCTTTACGCTTCAGGAAGTAATCTTTAACCTGTGTACGAATGCCCTGACCGTTATGCCCGAAGGGGGTGAGCTTACCCTCAGTACGTTTGTGCCGGAGAGGCCGGCCCTGGCCCAGTTTAAAAGGGTGACGGTTGAGGTCACCGACACGGGTTCTGGCATCCGGCCGGAGCATTTGGACAAAATATTTGAGCCTTTTTTTACAACGCGCCAGAATGAGGGTGGCACGGGCCTGGGTCTGGCATTGTGCCGGATGCTTATATCCGAAATGGGCGGTGACATTGAAGTGGAAAGTCAACTGGGAGAAGGCACGACGTTTCGGATTATTCTAAATACCGCCGAGAGTGCCTATATTAAGGAAAAGGAATTGGTATGAGAATCCTAGTCGTTGATGATGAAGAGATAAAGCGTGTTTCCCTGGTTGATGATCTGAGGGATCGGGGTTATACGGCAGTCCCGATAGCCAATGCGCAGGAAGCCTTAAAATGTCTGGAAAAAGAACGATTTGACGTGGTGGTCACCGATCTGCGTATGCCGGGTATCGACGGCATGGAACTGCTTAACCGGATCAAGCGTAATCCGGAGAACAAAACGGAAGTGATTTTGATGACGGCGTACGGCAGTATTCCGCTGGCAGTGGAAGCAATGAAGCTGGGTGCGTTCGATTTTATTACCAAACCCTTCCGCAATGAAAAGATATTTCCGCTGCTGGAGCGGATTCGGAAAAGCGTCCGGCTCATGTCGGCGGATTCATCGAGACTTGTCAGGGGCACTCAAACACCTTTGGAAGATATTATGGTAGGCAGTTCGAAGGCCATGGGTGAAGTGCGCCGGATGGTGGAACTGTGTGCACGTAGTGATGCCACGGTCCTGTTGATTGGAGAAACCGGGACCGGCAAGGACCTGGCGGCCCATACCATTCATACGAGGTCAGGGCGAAGCTCATCATCATTTGTTAAGGTAAATTGTTCCACGCTGCCGGCCCATTTAATTGAAAGCGGTCTGTTTGGCCATGAAAAAGGTGCGTTTACCGGTGCGGATGAGCAAAAGAAGGGTAAATTTGATATGGCCCAGGGTGGTACGATTTATCTGGATGATGTGGACGATATACCGTGGGACCAGCAGATTAAACTCGTTCGTGTCATTGAAGAAAAAGTATTTGAACGGGTTGGGGGTCATACACCCATAGAAGCGGATGTCAAAATTATCGCAGCCACCAAGAAAAATCTTCTGGTTGAAGCGCAGAAAGGCACATTCCGCAGCGACCTTTATTATCGACTCAATGTGCTGCGTATTACGCTGGCGCCGTTGCGAGAGCGTGTGGGTGATCTGATGTTACTGGTAGAGCATCTGCTCAAGCGAATTGCCGGGGACCGGGCTTATCGCCTGGAAGATGATGCGATGGAATTTTTACAGTCTCACTCCTGGCCGGGTAATGTCAGAGAACTGGCCCATGCCCTGGAGCGGGCTTTTATCGTGGGCAACGGTGTCATCACGGCGGAGTTGCTCTCGCGGGACATACATACCTGCCCGATACAACCTACTGAGAATAATGGATTTAAGGATACTGTTCTGAAGGCGGAACGAGAACTGCTGGAAAAAGCTTTACATCATTGTAATGGTAATAAAAGTGCGGCGGCGCGGGCGCTAAGCATGAAATTATCCACATTTCGTGATAAGCTCAACAAACACAGGCTCTCTTAGAATATGACGGTTACCGGCACGGCCGACACTGTCGTGGCACATATCTTTATCCACATTTCAATGGTTGTCTGGCCTGAATTGCGGATATCCGTTAGATTGGCGGATTTCCACGAAGTATTATTTATCTTTAAAGGTCGGACCAGGCTTCAAGTAAAATACTTAGTCATTTTCTGTTAAGTGGTTATCGGTCTTATTGAGGTTTACTAATCGATTGGCATGCTAATTGCTTATTAATGAAGTAGTCTATTTGAATGTCATTTATTTAAAGTAATGTCTTTTTAAAATCTGGAGGTAATGATGGCCAATACCGAGGCCGCAAGGCTAAGCAGCGAATTCCTACGTCATGTATATGAATTGCCTCAGGGGAAGAGTATCGACAAATGTATTCAATGCGGTACCTGTTCGGCGTCGTGTCCCACCAGTAGTGCGATGGAGTACGGTCCGCGAGAGATCATCGCGGCGTTGCGGGCGGGCGTGCTGGAGAAGGTACTGAAATCGAATACGGTGTGGCTGTGTGCATCGTGCTATTCCTGTTCAGTGCGTTGTCCGGCGAAGATACCGTTTACGGATGTGATGTATGAACTGAAACGCCTGGGAGTGAAACATAATCTCTATCCACCCGACACCACGAATGCGGTGATGGCGCGGGCGTTTACGGAGGTGGTTGATAAACATGGCCGAAATGCGGAGACGACACTGCTGCAGAAATATTATCTGCGCACCAATATGTTCAAGATGTTTGGCCAGATGAATCTGGTCAGGAAATTGATAACCAGGGGCCGACTGGAATTTCTTCCCCATACGATCAAAGGGATCGAAGGTTTCAGAAAGATGGTCGCTGCAATAGAGAAAAATGGTGAAACATGAGTACGATGGACAAAAAGAAGTTTACGTATTATCCCGGGTGTTCAGTCAAGGGTACCAACCGTGCGTATGACATGTCCACCCGGAGTGTGGCCGGAGCCTTAGGAATAGAGCTATCGGAACTTGACGACTGGAACTGCTGCGGTGCGACGGCGTATATGGCCATTCATGAAAAGCGTGCCTTTGTGTTATCTGCCCGGAATCTGGCCATTGCGGAAAAGGAAGGTCTGGAACTGGTCACGGTCTGCAACGGCTGTTACCTGGTTCTAAACAAGACAAATAAGTACATGAGTGAGAATCCCCAGTTACAGGCGGAAATTCAGAAGGCCCTGGCGGCCGGGGGCATGAATTATCGGGGTGGTGTGAAGGTTCGTCATTTTCTGGATGTGATTGTCAATGACCTGGGCGAAGAAGAGGTGCGCGGGTGTGTAAGCAGGCCTCTGTCCGGTCTGAAGGTGGCGCCCTATTACGGCTGTCAGATCAGCCGGCCGTTTGGCGAGATTGATGATCCGGAGGACCCGCAGATGATGGACCGGCTTATCGAATGGCTGGGCGGCGAACCGGTGCCGTTTGCACTGAAGGCCAAGTGTTGTGGCGGAATGATGATGACCACGCAACCGGAAATCGGCGTAAAGTTATCCGGCAACATACTTAAATGCGCCCGAGACCAGGGGGCGGACTGCATTATCACGGCCTGCCCGTTGTGCCAGATAAATCTGGAGGCCTACCAGGATACGATCAATGACGCCATGGGGCAAGACTGCAGTATTCCGATTCTGTATTTTACCCAGCTTATGGGAGCTGCGTTTGGAATTAACCAGAAGGATCTGGCGTTGAAAGATTCTTTGACGCCGGTGGAAGAGTTGCTAACGGAAAAGGTGTATAATTCATGATTAAAGAAAATAACAGCCAGCGAATCGGAGTTTATATCTGTCACTGCGGAACGAACATTTCGCATACGGTGGATATAAAAAAACTTGTTGAATATGCCAGAACTCTTCCGGACGTGGCAGTGGTTCGGGAATACAAATACATGTGTTCCGAACCGGGCCAGGACCTGATCAAGAAAGATATTGAAGAGGACAAGCTGACGCGTGTGGTGGTTTCTTCGTGTTCACCGCTGATGCATGAGGAAACGTTCCGTAATGCGTGCGAGGATGCGGGTTTGAACCGGTTTCTGTTCCAGATGTCCAATATCCGGGAGCAGTGTTCGTGGGTACATTCGGACCGTGAAAAAGCCACGGCCAAGGCCAAGCGT
The DNA here is from genome assembly GCA_016930295.1 of Sedimentisphaerales bacterium. Lineage (GTDB taxonomy): Bacteria > Planctomycetota > Phycisphaerae > Sedimentisphaerales > SM23-30 > JAFGHE01. Next base: position 23,081 of record JAFGHE010000075.1, on the reverse strand, counting down.
CTTATCACGGCGGCGGTCCGTCGGGTGAAATATCAGACGCCGATGGAACAGCGGGAAGCGCCGGTTCATCCGGATACGCTGGTAGTCGGTGGGGGTATTGCCGGGATCGAAGCGGCCCTGAAAATTGCCGACTCCGGCAAGAAGGTGTACCTGGTGGAAAAAGAACCTTCTATTGGTGGTCATATGGCTCAATTCGACAAAACGTTCCCTACCCTGGACTGTGCCGCCTGTATTCTAACGCCCAAGATGGTGCAGGTAGGTCAGCATCCGAATATTGAGCTGATGACCTATTCGGAAGTGGAGGAAGTATCCGGTTACGTGGGTAATTTCAAGGCTAAAATCCGTCGCAAGGCGCGTTACGTGGATGAGAGCAAGTGTACGGGCTGTGGTGAATGTATGCGAGGGTGCCTGGTGCGCAACGTTGCCTATCTGGAACCTGACGAGGAGCCGGAGATTGTAATGGAACCGGACGAAGCAGCAACCATGCAGGGGATCATGGAGAAATACCGGGAGGCCAAGGGCGCCATTGTCCCGGCATTGCAGGACACCCAGATGGCGTTCAACTATCTGCCGGAAAATGCGCTGCGATATATATCCCGGGAAATGGAGGTTCCGCTGGGTAAGGTATACCGGTTGGCAACTTTTTATAATGCGTTCAGTCTAACACCCCAGGGTAAGCATGTTATCCGTATCTGCATGGGTACGGCCTGTTATGTGAAGGGCGGCAACCGGATACTGGAAGCCTTTGAAGACCAGTTGGGTATCGGTGCCGGAGATATCACCCGTGACCAGCAGTTCAGTCTTGAGACAGTGAACTGTCTGGGCTGCTGCGGCCAGTCTCCTGTGATTGCGGTGGACGAAAAGATATACGGATATTTCAAACAAACCGATGTTCGGGAACTAATTAAAGAATACAGTTAGCAAGGAGAACTGACATGCCTAAGTTAAAACCGGGCGATCTGGACAAGGTTGCAGGCAAGGTGAAACGAACGATGCTCATGCGTGAAGGGTCGGGCCGTTCAAAGGTAATCGTTCATATGGGTACCTGCGGCATAGCCGCGGGGGCCAGGCCCGTGATGAAGGCATTAATGGATGAAATGGAGAGCAGGGATGTGAAAGATGTATTATTGACTATCTCCAGTTGTGCCGGACTGTGCAGTCGTGAACCTATGGTCACGGTGGAGATGGAAGGGAAGCCGGCCGTTAAGTACGTGGATATGACTCCGGAGAAAGCGAAGGAGGTTTTTGTGAAACACGTACTGGGCGGAGAAATGATTAAGGAATACGCACTAGCCGCAGGGAGTGAAAGGACTTTTTGAGGAGTTTAAATCATGCCACACAGAGCTAACGTAATGATCTGTACCTGCACGAATTGTATATCGAACGGGTCTTTGCAGATAAAAGAGGCTTTGGAAAAGGAAATCAGCAAACACAAGCTGGAGGATGATATCCAGGTCGTGCCGACCGGCGCCAGCGGATTATGTGTGAAAGGGCCGATACTGGTCGTGCAGCCGGACGGGATTTTCTATCAGAAGCTCAAGACCAAAGATATTCCCCATCTGGTGGAGGAACATTTACTCAAGGGCCGGCCGGTGGAATCATTGATGTATGTTTCGCCGGGCGAGAAGACTCCGATTCCGGAATTGCGTGAAATTCCTTTTTTCAAGGATCAGCGTCTGATAGCGCTGCGTAATCGGGGCATGATCGATCCGGATAAGATAGAGGAATACATAGCGCGTGACGGGTATAAGGCGCTGGCCAAGGTTCTGACTTCGATGGCGCCGGAAGCGGTCATTGAAGAAATAAAGACATCGGGACTGCGAGGCCGGGGAGGAGCCGGTTTTTCCACGGGTCGTAAATGGGAAAGCCGCCGGAAGATGCAGGATGACATGAAATACATCATATGCAACGCGGACGAGGGTGATCCCGGAGCGTTTATGGACCGAAGTATCATCGAGGCCGATCCGCATTCAGTACTGGAAGGGATGGCCATCGGGGCCTATGCCATAGGCGCTTCGTATGGCTATGTGTACGTAAGGATTGAGTATCCGCTGGCGATTGAGCGGATGGAGCTGGCGGTGGAGCAGGCCCGTGAATATGGTTTACTGGGTAAAAACATTTTTGATACTGGTTTTGATTTTGATGTAGAGATATTTAAAGGGGCCGGTGCGTTCGTCTGTGGCGAGACGACAGCCCTGGTAGCCTCGATTGAAAGTAAGCCCCCCGAGCCCCGTCAGCGTCCGCCGCGTACGGCATTGTGGGGCAAACCCACGGTGATTAATAATGTGGAGACATGGGCCAATGTGCCGGCGATTATAAACTGGGGCGCCAAGTGGTTTGCCGAAATCGGGACTGAAAAGAGCAAGGGAACAAAAGTGTTTTCTCTGGCCGGTAATGTCAACAATGCCGGGCTGGTGGAAGTGCCGATGGGCATAACGCTTAAAGAGATTGTCTATGATATTGGCGGAGGCATTCCCCACGGCAAGAAACTCAAGGCCGTGCAGACCGGCGGGCCCTCCGGTGGATTCATACCGGAGCGTCTTCTGGATTTACCGGTTGATTACGAGCGGTTGCAGGAAGCCGGGGCAATTATGGGTTCCGGCGGCATGGTCGTGGTAGATGAAGATACCTGTATGGTGGATGTGGCCAAGTACTTTATCGAATTTGGCGTGGATGAATCATGCGGGAAATGTACAGCCTGTCGGGAAGGATCGGATGTTATGCTCCAGATCCTCACACGGATATGCGCAGGCGAGGGTCAGGAAGGAGATATCGAACTTCTGGAGGAATTGGGACAAGCCGTTATTGATGCGTCTCTGTGTGGATTAGGGCAGAGTCTTCCAAATCCGGTGTTGAGCGCGATTCGCCATTTTCGTGATGAATATGAGGCTCATATTCGGGACAAACACTGCCCGGCCGGGGTGTGCAAGCCGCTGTTCCAGTTCAAAATCGATGAAGAAAAATGTACCGGCTGCGGACTGTGCAGGAAGCATTGTGGCCATGGGGCCATTCAGGGTGAAAGCAAATCGCCCCATACGATCATAGCGGACAAGTGTACCAAGTGCGGCGCCTGTTATGATGTATGTACCTTCAATGCGGTGACCAAGGTGGCTAATAGTGTCATGGAAGCAGCAGTTAGCCATTAAGCAGGCCAGGCAGGGAAATACCTGCGTATGAATTTAAGTTAACCTGTAAGAAAAACATAATAGAAATACCTGTGGAACGCTGAAACCATGTGTCAGGCGGGAAGCAGGGAACATTAAGGATAATCAGGATGAATTTAGAGGATGCCCGAAAGGTCCTGGATGCGGAAGTCATTGTGGGCACGAATCTGGAGGAGATCGACGTGGAAATGGGTTGCGGAGCCGACCTGATGAGTGATGTGCTGGCCTTTGGCAAAAAAGGTTCTCTGCTGCTGACCGGATTAACCAATCCCCAGGTGGTCCGAACGTGTGAGATTGCTGAAATTGTAGGCATTTGTTTTGTACGAGGCAAGAGGCCTCCTGAGGAGACCATAACCATGGCCCGTGAGCACAGTCTGCCGCTTCTGGCCACGCGGGTGCCCATGTTTGAAAGTTGTGGCCGTCTCTATTACCACGGGCTTAAAGGATGTTCTGAAACGAAGGAATAAATTCAAGAAGGAATTCCAGGTGAATGTAGGTAAGACCCAGGAAATGGTTTACGAAATGAAGGTCAGCGCGGTCATGACCCGCGACGTCATTACGATCGGTTCGAAAGAACGTATGAGCCGGCTGAGAAGTTTACTGCAAGGCAATCGAATTTCGGGGGTACCCGTCCTGGAGAAGGGTCAATTGGTGGGCCTGATCAGTATTGAGGATTTTATCAAGTGGTTAGCCAATGATCAGGAGGATTGTGCGATAGAAGAGAGGATGACCCGGGAAGTGACAACTATATATGAAGATGACCCCCTGGTGCTGGCGATTCGGAAATTTGAGAGTACGAGTTTAGGCCGATTTCCTGTCATCACTCGTGACCAGAAGACGCTGGTGGGGATTCTGACCAAAGGGGATGTGATTGAGGGGCTGCTAAAGAAACTGGAAATTGATTATCAGGAACAGGAAGCCCGTCACTTTCCGGCCCGGTACCTTTTTGATAATATTGAGGCGGACGATACCAGTCTTCAGTTACGCTATAACGTCAAAGGTCAGGATTTCACGCAGGCGGGTGACAGTTCCACCCGTTTGAAAAGGACCCTGAGACGTCTGGGTTTACGTTCCGACCTGGTGCGGCGAATCGCAATCGCCAGTTACGAGGCAGAGATGAACCTGGTGATTTATACCGAGGGCGGCCGGATACGAGCTGAAGTGGAGCCGGCCCGGGTTTTCGTGGAAATTGAAGATTCGGGGCCGGGGATTGCGGACCTGGAAAAGGCGCTGGAGCCGGGTTATTCCACGGCGCCGGAATGGGTGCGGGAAATGGGATTTGGAGCCGGGATGGGTCTGGTTAATATGAAAAAAAGCGCCGACGAGTTTATCATAGAATCGGAACCGGGAAGGGGAACGACTTTGAATGTTTCCTTCCGGATCAACGAGGAGCCACATGAAGTTAACTGAACTGGTGGAAACGCTTGGTCTTGAAGTAAGATCGTGCTCCGATAACCTTTTTAAAAAGGAGGTAACCGGCGGGTACGCCAGTGATCTGCTCAGTGATGTGATAGGCAACAGCCGGTCAGGTGATCTCTGGATTACCCTGCAGGCTCACGTGAATATCGTGGCGGTCGCCAGTATGAAAGAGCTTTCCGGCATTATACTGACAGGCGGCCGAGAGCCTGACGAAGATACGATCCAGAAAGCAGAGAGTGAAAAGATAGTGATTATGGTGAGTAAGCTGCCGGCCTTTGAACTTATCGGCCGGCTTTATGACCTTGGCGTACGAGGTGTAAGTAATAAAACGTCGTAGAAAGCGAATAGAGACTGAATCGGCGCAGACCTTGCAGGCCATGCAGGAGAAGTACCGGCCATTATGAAGGAGTACAAAGCGGACTTGCATATACATACCTGCCTTTCGCCATGCGGGGAGGCTGAGATGATACCTTCGGCAATAGTCAGGCAGGCAAGGACCGCGGGCCTGGATATGATTGGCATATGTGACCACAATTCGACTGAGAATGTGGCGGCGGTATTAAAAGCCGCAGGCAGGGAATCACTATCCGTGATTCCGGGCATCGAGATAACCTCGTGTGAGGAAGTCCATATTACGGGTCTTTTCCCGAGTCTGGGTGACCTGAGGTATATTCAGGCATTGGTTGATGAACACCTGGCCGGTGAAAATGACGAGGCTGCCTTCGGTCCGCAGACGATAGTGGATGAAAATGATCAGATAACCGGGAATAATACAAAATTGCTGATTGGCGCCACGGATTTGAGGCTGGATGAGGTGGTTGATGCCATCCACACCTGTGGTGGGCTGGCGGTGGCGGCCCATATAGACCGCCCGCGATTCAGCCTGCAAAGACAGTTGGGTTTTATCCCTGAAGGACTGAGACTCGATGCGGTGGAAGTATCTGCGCGGGCCCGCCTTAATGAGTGGTCGGACTATGCGGTATTGAGATCATCGGACGCCCACTGTCTGGGGGACATTGGCAAAAGCTATACATTGATTCTGGCCGAAGCCCCAAGTTTCGAAGAGATATACAAGGCTCTGCATAACGAAGATGATCGGAGGGTATCCGTAGCCATGGAAGATCTGTCGTTACATATACTGGACATTGCGGAAAATTCGATTGCGGCGTCAGCCACTCGTATCGAGATCGAACTCAACGAAAATACCGAAAAGGATACACTTGTTCTGCAGATCCGAGATAACGGCAAGGGTATGGACGAGGAGACCCAGAGAAAAGTCTTTGATCCGTTTTATACCACGCGTACCACACGGAGAGTGGGATTAGGCCTGCCCCTGCTGGCGCAGGCGGCCAAACAAAGCGGGGGAAACCTGGAGTTACAATCGAAACCGGGGCAAGGTACCACGGTGAAAGCCATATTCCAGTTGAGTCACCCGGACCTGAAACCTATTGGTAATATCAGTGAAACATTACAAACGATCCTGTCGGGTCGAGAGAATTTACATCTTCAGTTTGAATACAGGAAAGATTCTCAACTCATAGTCGGATTTGATAGCAAACGGCTTCACAATGAGGAGTAAGATATGATAAGCTTGACAATTGATGGTAATGTAGTGGAAGTGGAAGAGGGATCAACCGTTCTGCAAGCGGCCCAAAAGCTGGGCATTGAGATTCCTACCCTTTGTCACCACAAGTCTCTGCTGCCGTACGGCGCCTGCCGGGTGTGCCTGGTGGAACTGGAATATTCCTGGGGTACGCAGATTCAGGCGTCCTGTACCTACCCGGCTCAGGACGGCCTGGTGGTAAATACGGCATCGGAGCGTGTATTAAAAACGCGCAAAATCATGGTAGAGTTGCTGTTGGCCCGTTGTCCGGAGGTGGCGCCGGTGAAACAACTGGCGGAACAGATGGATATTAAAGAGGTCCGGTTCCCGAAAAAGAACGAAGACTGTATTCTATGCGGTCAGTGTGTGAGGGTTTGTGAGGAAAGGATGGGGATCGGCGCGGTCAACTTTGTGAACCGGGGCCGAGAGAAAAAAATTGCTCCGGCTTACGACCGGCATTCTCCCATCTGTATGGCCTGTGGTGCGTGTCAGGTTGTGTGTCCGGCGGACTGTGTTGATCTTTCAAAAATTACAAAACGGACACTGCGACCGATTCCTCTGGCTTTTGACGAGGGATTATCCGGTCGACCGAGTATCTATGTCCCATTCGCCCAGGCGGTTCCCAATGTACCGGTCATTGACACCAATACCTGCATGTATTTTCAGAAAGGGACATGCCAGGCGTGTCAAGAGTTCTGCGAAGCGGATGCCATCGACTTCGATCAGGAAGACAAGGTTGAAGAGGTCGAAGTAGGCGCTATTATTGTGGCTACTGGTTTTGAGCTTTTTGACAGTTCTGAAATTTTCCGTTATGGCTATGGGCGACTGGATAATGTGATCAATTCGCTTGAATTTGAGCGGATCAGCCATGCCAGCGGACCGACCGGCGGTAAGATATTTACCAAGGACGGTCGTGAACCACAGGCCGTGGCTATTTTACACTGTATCGGCAGCCGGGATGAAAACTACCACGAGTACTGTTCCCGAGTTTGCTGTATGTACTCACTTAAATTTGCTCACCTGGTCAAGGAAAAGACCGAGGCCGAGGTTTATAATCTTTACATCGATATGCGGGCGTTTGGCAAAGGATATGAAGAATTTTATAAGCGAGTTTTAGGTGAGGGTGTTCATTTTATCCGGGGTAAATGTGCGGAAGTGACCGACGTGCCGGAAACGGATGAGGAAAAGGGCAAACTGATAGTCATTGCCGAAGACACGCTTTTGGGATTAACGCGTCGGTTGCCGGTGGATATGGTAATACTTTCCAGTGCCTTGATACCGGGATCTGACTCGGATAAGCTGAGCAAGATATTGGGGCTGAATTGTTCGAAGGGTGGTTTTTACCTGGAGAAGCATCCCAAACTGGCGCCGGTGGACGCCATCTCCGACGGGATTTTCCTGGCCGGGGCGTGTCAGGGGCCCAAGGATATTCCTGATTCCGTGGCCCAGGGCGCCGCCGCCGCGGCAGGTGCGTTATCGCTGATTGACAAGGGCAAAGTTATACTGGAACCGATTACCGCAGAAATCAATGAAGAGCGTTGTTCCGGATGTCAATTGTGTATTGCCAACTGTCCTTATGCGGCGATTGACTATGATGAAGAAAAGAGAGTGTCCGTTGTGACTGAGGAATTATGTAAAGGCTGTGGGACCTGTGTGGCGGGTTGTCCCTCGGGGGCGGCGCACCAGAAGAATTTTGAGGATGAACAGATATTCTCAGAAATTGAAGGGATCCTGGCCTAGTATTTTTAAGAGAAATGGAGACAAAGAATATGGCCAACGAATCGTTTGAACCAAAAATCGTTGGGTTTTTATGCCGGTGGTGTTCCTATACCGGCGCGGATTTAGCCGGCACCAGCCGAATCCAGTACCCGCCCAATTTAGCTGCCATCCGAGTTATGTGTTCCGGTCGAGTTGATCCCACGTTTGTGGTCAAAGCGCTGCGGGACGGTGCTGACGGAGTACTGATCGCGGGGTGTCATCCGGGTGACTGTCACTATGCCGAGGGTAACTATAAAGCGATGCGTCGATTTCCGATGCTGCTGAATCTTCTGGACCAGTTTGGCATTGAACGGGAACGTGTGCGTCTGGAATGGATATCCGCGTCGGAAGGTGATCTGTTTGCCCAGTTGGTAAAGCAGTTCACGGAACAACTCAGGAAACTCGGTCCGCTGAACTGGCAAGAACGTATTGAAGCCCTATGTACTAATTTGTAGTGTTTGCATAATAAAAAGGACAAGACATGGCAAAACCAAAAGTAGCATTTTATTGGTGTGCTTCCTGTGGTGGTTGTGAAGAGACTGTGGTGGATTTGGCCGAAGATATCTTAAAGGTGGTGGCCGCGGTGGATATTGCCTTATGGCCGGTGGCCATTGATATCAAACTCAAAGACGTGCAGGCCTGGAAGCCGGGCGACGTGGCAGTGGCCTTTATCAACGGGGCGGTGCGCCTGTCGGAACAGGAAGAATGGGTAAAACTTCTGCGGGAAAAATGTTCTCTGATTGTGGCGTTCGGATCCTGTGCTCATATAGGCGGTATACCGGGCCTGGCCAATGCAACCACTAAGGAACAGATCTTCGCCAACAAATATCACCTGTCGCCCACGATAAACAATCCCAACGGTACTGTTCCCCAGGAGCATAGCAAAGTGGACAATTATGATCTGGAACTGCCGTTTTTCTGGAAAGATGTAAAAACCCTGGACCAGGTGATTGACGTGGATTATTATTTGCCGGGCTGTCCGCCGCCTCCGAATCTGGTGGCGGAAGCGGTGAATGCCATTCTGGAAGGTAAGCTGCCGCCCAAGGGTTCCGTGCTGGCCCCGGAAAAGGCTTTATGCGAATCATGTCCGCGTAACGAGACAAAACCGGACGACCTGACGATCGCCAGTTTTAAGCGTGTGTCAACATCCACCCCTGATCCGGAAAAGTGTTTCCTGGCTGAAGGGTATCTTTGTATGGGTCCGGCAACCCGATCCGGCTGTGGTGAGCGTTGTATCAACGGCAATATGCCCTGTCGGGGCTGTTTTGGACCTACGCCTGACGCCCTTGATGCGGGTTTGAAGCTGCTCAGTGCGATAGCCTCCAGGGGAAAAGCTGACACGACCGAGTCATCACAGGTTTTGGCCGATTCCCTGGCCGATCCTTTGGGCACCTTATACCGGTTCAGTTTGCCGGCTTCCCTGCTAAGGCGCCGTCTGGTTGATTTGCACGAGAATAGCTAGATAATCTATTAAAGTAATATAATTTTTTGCTCTATAAGGAACAAACAAGATGAGTAAGAGAATAACCATTAATCCGATAACACGTCTTGAAGGTCACGGCAAGATTGAAATCTTTCTGAATGACGCCGGGGATGTGGAACGAGCATTTTTACAGGTGCCGGAACTTCGTGGTTTTGAGACATTCAGTATTGGGCGGCCGGCCGAGGAGATGCCGCGGATAACCCCCCGTATATGTGGGGTGTGCCCTACGGCCCATCACATGGCGTCGACCAAGTGTCTGGACTCTTTGTGGCATGTGGAGCCGACATCAACAGCCAAGAAGCTGCGCGAACTGGTCTATTCAGCATTTATGATTGAAGACCATTATCTGCACTTTTATTTTCTGGGCGGACCTGACTTTGTAGTTGGCCCTGGCGCCCCGGCGGCAGAACGGAATATTCTGGGTGTGATAGGTAAGGTGGGTGTGGATGTCGCATCTGAAGTAATCCGATTACGGCGGGAATGCCGGCAAATGATGGAAACGATGGCCGGGAAAGTGATTCATCCGGTGTTTGGACTACCAGGGGGTGTATCCCGTGGAATCAGCGAGGAAGAACGTCAGGAATTCCTGAAAGTGGCGGAGAATGCAATTCAGTTTGCTCAGTTTTCTTTAAACCTCTTTGACGATGTGGTTTTGAAAAATGAAGATTATGTCAATCTCGTACTCAACGATGCGTATGCCCACAAGACCAATTATATGGGATTGGTGGATAAGAATAATAAGGTGAATTTCTATGAAGGGGATGTCCGTGTTGTCAGCCCGGAAGGTAAGGAAATTGCTCGTTTTGCACCGCGTGATTATATGAATCATATAGCCGAACATGTTGAGCCGTGGAGTTATATCACCTTCCCATATCTGAAAAATATTGGCTGGAAAGGATTTACGGATGGAGCTGACAGCGGGGTAGTGCGGTCGGCCCCCCTGGCACGATGTAACACGGCTGATGGTATGGCCACCCCTCTGGCCCAGGCGGCCTATGAGAAGATGTACGAAACACTCGGCGGCAAGCCGGCCCACGCTACCCTGGCATTTCACTGGGCCCGTCTGGTGGAAGCACAATACGCTGCGGAACGGATGAAGGAACTGCTGGAAGATGATGAGATCACCAGTGACGATATACGTGCCGTGCCTACGGAAACACCGGACGAAGGTGTGGGTATTGTGGAAGCACCCCGGGGAACGCTGATTCACCATTATTTTACTGATGATGAAGGTATTTTAACCAAAGTCAATCTTATCGTGGCCACCAACTTCAATGCCGCGCCTATTGCCATGTCGGTGGAAAAGGCGGCCCAGGGAATGATTAAGGGTGGAAAGGTTAACGACGGTCTGCTGAATATGGTGGAGATGGCGTTCCGGGCTTATGATCCGTGTCATGCCTGTGCCACTCATTCTCTGCCAGGCCAAATGCCGCTCATCGCCCTCATCCATGATAGCACCGGCAAGGTGATACAAGAAATCCGACATTAACTTTTTTGGAATTTCCATGCATACCGATAGGTCCACGTCCGTATTAGTCCTGGCCCTGGGTAATGATATCAAGGGAGATGACGCCGTAGCACTTGAGGCTGTCCAAATACTCAAAAAAGAGGGTTCTGAGGGTATTGATTTCGTTGATACAATAGAATCGGGGCTGGCTCTTTTAGAGCTAATGTCAGGATATGATAAGGTTCTGCTATTGGATTCAGTGAGTACCGGCGTTCACCCGGTTGGAACAATCCTGGAATTCAGCCCGGACGATTTTAACCAAGTGCTCAGTACCTGCCGTCATTTTATGGGTCTGCCGGAGGTGATTGAGCTGGCCAAGAGATTATCGATTGATTTTCCTGATGAAATCAGGATACTTGCCATGGAAATCGCCCCCCCCTACGAATTCAGCCAGACGTTAACCGCTCCTATCCGGGCTGCTCTGCCTTCTTACATACAAAAAGCAGGCGATCTGCTTAAAAGCCGGGGTTAATCAGGTCCACAGGCATTGTGAACAAACATGCCTAAATCCGCCTCCGGCGGATGCAGGTATGTCATCCTTGTCTGGTCTTTTCCCGGCAATAGGGTAAATTAAGGCTACATCCAGGGGAGCTTACCTGACGGGCCGTGGATTCGGTTATTGTTGAGATAAAAACGGGTGTATCCTAAATCCAAAGAATAGATATAACTACCCCAAATCCAGCAGTATGTGTAGCCATTAGGCGTATAAATATAACCGGATTCGCTAACTCTGGCCTGGGAAAAGCCGCCGGGACCGCAAATACTGTTATTTTCTAAATAATATCCTGTATCCATATACGACTCCCACCCCACACTAAAAGCCATTATTTATAATATTTCATATGCACGCTGAGCGGCTTTGGCAACCTGGTATGTTAAAAAATCTATAAAACAGCTGATTATTAACATGTAAAGTCCTTAGTAGAAAAAACTTAAAAAAAATTTTCTATAGAGTTTTTTCTTGAAAGTATGGATCGAATTCATTTCTATTTACACCCACTTGTCATCCTGGCAAGCCCAAACCACATTAATGATATTTTGCTATCGGTTGAACAGGGCCATCACCATGACATCAACATCGCCATCAGGTTTTTCATGTAAACTCACTGGGCATTTGGCGACACAGTTCCGGTTTTTTCGAGATAGCGGGTGGCGTATTATATACATATCCGTTAATCTTGAAAACCATAAGTATAACTACTGCATTTTCAAAGATTGTACTTATTTAATAATTATGTTACAATTTCAGTCCGAAATGGGTGATGAAGGTCATCATTCATACCCTTATGCTAAAGCGCATGCAAGTAAAGTAGCAGCATGAAACGAAAAAGACATATTATCATTATCCTTATCTTCTTATTGATTATTTGTGTGGCATTTTCCTTGGTCCGAAACAGAAAAAGTAAACCGATACGTAATGTACTGCTGATAAGTATTGATACCTGCCGTGCGGATCATTTAAGCTGCTATGGTTATCCGGAAATCAACACTCCCCATATTGACAATCTGGCCCGGGAAGGAATTCTTTTTGAAAATGCTTACGCCTCGGTTCCCCTGACGCTGCCGTCGCATACGACCATGTTAACGGGCTTAATCCCCCCTTATCATGGTATTCATGATAATTATGACTACCGGGTGGAAGACAGGATTACGACCCTGGCAGAGGTTTTTAAGGAAAATGGTTTTGTTACCGGCGCCGCGGTAAGCACCTATATTTTGGATTCTCAGTTTAATCTTGACCAGGGATTTGATACATATAACGATTATTTCGAGCAATTGACTCAGGAAAAGGATATCAGTGAACGAAAAGGTGATGAAACAACACTTATCGCCCAGGAATGGATTGAAGAGCATAAAGATAAGCCCTTTTTCTTTTTTCTGCATTATTATGATCCTCACGGTAAATATGAGCCTCCTGCTCCTTTTGACAAAAAATTCCCGACTAATCCCTATGTGGGCGAGATAGCTTTTACGGATTACTGTATTGGCCAGGTGGTGAAAACGTTAAAGGATTCCGGTTTGTATGATTCCACCATGGTCATTATCACCAGTGACCACGGAGAAATGCTCTATGAACACGAGGAACCCACGCATAGTTATTATATTTATCAAAGTGCCATCAAAGTGCCTTTGATATTTAAAATGCCCGGAATGCGCAAGGCCAAACGAATACAAAGTCCCGCCGGTCTGACTGATATTGTTCCCACTGTATGTGCTTTGCTTCATATGGCAGCTCCTCAGCCTCAGCACGGGATGGATTTATCCGGCGTCTTTGACCAAAAGAAGCCAATCGGCCCATCAAGAGATATATACTGTGAAAGTTTAATTCCCACGAAATATAACGCCAACTCGCTGTTAGGCGTGGTAAACGATCGGTGGAAATACATTCAAACCACCCGGCCCGAACTCTACGACATTCTTAACGATCCCCGGGAACAAACAAATCTCTATCAAACCGACCAAAACCGGGCTCGCATACTGCAAGTGCGGTTAAAGGAAATGCTTGATCAAAGTATCCGAGAGACATCCGATAGCAAATACGCACTGGATGCAGAAGGGATCAAACGTCTCGAATCTCTGGGTTATGTGGCTGGTTCCGGGATTACGGAGGAGTTTGAATTTACGCAGGATAAAGCGGACCCGAAAGATATGCTTAAATACCATAATGACAGCGCCCTGATTAAAGAGTTGATTGCCCAAAAAAAGTATGAACAGGCTTATTCTCTCTGTGCAGAGCTGGTGGCCCGGGTGCCCACACTATTTGAAGGGCACGAAAGTATGGGGGAAATTGCTTTGGGCCGGCATCAATACGCGGCAGCCCTTGCTTATTTGGAAAAAGCCATAGAAATCAATCCGCATCGTCATGAAACGTATTATAAAATGGGAACAGCCTATCTGAACCTGGGCCAATTTGACCAGGCGGTGAATTACTTTGAGAAGGCCCTGGAAATTGGTTCTGAAGATTACGCCGTTTATAATAACCTGGCGATGGCCCTGATACGACTTAATGACATTGATCAGGCCATTGATTATCTTAATAAAGCCGTAGCGGTCAATCCACAGAGATGTTTTGAAGCCCACTGTAATCTGGGAAGGCTCTACAGCAAACAGGCTAAACTGGATCTGGCCATTACCCATTGGGAACACGCTATTAGCATGAATTCCGAGGTTCCGCTGGTTCATCACAATCTGGCCGAAGCGTATATGCAAAAGCATAATCTTACCAAGGCTGTAGAACACTGGAAAATTACTATAGCCTTACAACCCGGACATGCGGATGCCTTAAATAATTTAGCCTGGAGTATGGCGGCCTATCCTGAGGAAGAATTCTATAATCCGAAAACGGCGGTTCAATTAGCCCGGCGGGCCCTGGAAACAGTCAAAGGCGACCCTCCTCATTTATTAGATACTCTGGCAATCGCTTATGCGGCTTCGGGCAACTTTACAGAGGCTATCGACACAGCGAAAAAAGCTTATAATTCAGCCGTCTCCTTAAAACAAGATCAACTGGCCCGGGAAATTAACAGCCGTCTGCTTGGTTACCAAGAAGGCATACCCTACCAGGAAAACCCTTAGGAGACACCCGCTGTTTGTAATAGAATCGGTTTTGCGTGGCAATATCCGGTATAATCAGCTCTTACAGGCGTTCCATGACTTAAGCCTGTGCAATAAAATAATCATGCAATAACCAAGAAACTTAAACGTTATAGTTATAGATATGCCTAGTTTTTTAAGAATATACTACCTCTAATAATAAGGTGCCGGACATGAGGTATCATGATGGAATATCGTCATTAACCGCCAATACTTCACCTGGACTGACAATATTAACTTTACCCAGGCCGTCATTTCAGGAGTATTTCATTAATGCCGTTCCGGTCGCGGGTGAATCACTGGAAGCGATATTTACCAAAGCCCAGGAGTTTATTCGAGATCATAAAGCCCTGATCATATCACAGGATGTGTTTGGTATAACCCGGGGTGATGGTTCGATAAAGATGGTAGAAGAGAATATCCCGGGCAGGCTTGACTGGCCGGTCACCTGGGTGGAGGACGGTGATCACCCTGATTTATGCGGAACCCATATATGGGCCGTATCGGGGATTGATATTGAAACGATTGCGTGGGACGGCCGGACAGTTGGTTGTACATTTGAAGACCATTATGGTCGCTATTGTCGGCTGGGTGATATTCGTCCAAAAACCGCCGAAGGAACAAGGAGCAAGCAAGCGCGTTTTACCCTGGAACTCATGGAGCAGATTCTTGAAACAACAGGTATGGATTTCTCTCATGTTATTCGTACCTGGTTTTATAATCACGATATACTGGACTGGTATGGCGAGTTTAACAGGGTTCGCAATCAGTTTTTCAGGGAACGAAAAGTCTATGACAATCTTGTACCTGCCAGTACCGGCATAGGCGGTCGTAATCCTGCCGGCACGGCACTCGTCGGCGGTCTGTTGGCGGTGAAACTGAAAATCCCTGATTCCAGGGCTTTTGCCATCGCTTCACCGCTTCAGGGGGCTGCTTTGGATTACGGCAGTTCATTCAGCCGGGCGGTAGAACTGGTTATGCCGGATCACCGGCGTCTGTTTGTATCCGGCACGGCCAGTATCAATCCGAATGGAGATACGATGAATCCGGGCGATGTGGATGCACAGGTTGATTTAACCATGCGTGTAGTGGGGGCTATTTTAGAGTCAAGAGGTATGTCCTGGCAGGATATAGTTCGGGCCCTGGCCTATTTCAGGCAGGCAGACGATGTGCCGGCACTCGGGCAATATTGCTCTTGTCATAATTTAGAATCATGGCCGGTGATTGTGATAAACAATGTGGTCTGTCGCGAGGATCTGCTGTTTGAAATTGAAGTGGATGCCGTGCAGAAATCGCCTCCGCCGGATTGATCATTATCCAGGTGTCATGGTTTCCCCTGAATATACTCCAAACCTGTTCGATTAAACAATATATAGACCCCCTTGTTTTATTTAATGGTGATCGGTGTAGTGATTAAATTTATTTTGACAATTCAAATGATGTCAAACCTTCCCGCACGGCATATCGGGCTAATTCCACCACATTATGGATATTCAACTTATTCATAATATGTTCACGATGACTGGCTACTGTTTTAGCGCTGACATGTAATTGCACGGCCACTTCTTTGGTTGATTTCCCTTCGGCGATGAGTTGCAGCACTTCCCTTTCCCGGTTGGAAAGCTGACCGCAAAATGTGAACTTCTCGTGGGGGATTTTATCGACATAATCACCGATGACTACATCGGTGATTTCCGGGCTCATGTAGGTATGGCCTGTTACTACGGATATGATCGCCTGGGTCAGTTCGTCGAAACAACAACTCTTGGTCAAGTATCCAGCCGCCCCCGCTTTGAACATATAGGAGGCAAAACGTTTATTGTTATGGATGGATAAAGCAATGACTTTAATATTGGGATTCTGTTTGATAATTTGTTCCGTGGCGTCTATCCCATTCAAACTGGGCATAGATATATCCATAATGACTACATCAGGGTTGTATCTTTGGGACAGGTCAACTGCCGCGCGGCCATCATCCACTTCCGCAACAACCTTCATGTCCGGCTGTTCTTCAATAAGTTTACGCAGTCCCTCCCGGAAAATCCGGTGATCATCGGCCAATAATATATTAATGCTCATATGTCTGTCTTATCCTTTGCGTCCTGGTGCTTAAAACGAACTAAAATTTCTACCCTGACCCTGCCCCCTGAATAAAAGGATGGGAGTATTCAGATGATACTCTCTTATGGGTTGAGAGGCGCATAAGTCAGAACCACTACTTTTAAATGACTCCGGAGACCCCCTTGCCGAACACCGACTCTATTATATTATAGGATATATTCCGTAAATATCTCCAAAAAAATCTTATTTTTCCAGTTAGATAAATATCGTCTGCCCAACAGGAATTTTTAAAGATGGTAAAGACGGCAACGCTGGGCGGCCCATATCAATATATCGTTGCTTCAAAATACCCTGAATAACCCCTTTGAAAATCAAATGAGAATCATTTTAGTAATTACAATAAAATATCTAATTGAGGTCATCCATTTTTATGAATTGTCTTTATGGTAGAAGGAGGGTTTATAGTGAGATGCTGATACGTAAGCGTTAACTGAATTATTTTACACAATGGCTGTTGAAATTTTGTTGGGTTGGTATAAAACAGTATGACAGTGAAGCTGGGGTATAAAGCGCGGGCCAAATTCGGTTAACGATTCGGAGGAACCGACAAACAGGTATCCATCGGTAGTCAAGACATCGGCCAGGCGATTAAACAGGCTACGTTTGTCTTTGTCGTTGAAATAGATCGCGACATTACGACAGAAGATAATATCAA
The DNA here is from genome assembly GCA_016930295.1 of Sedimentisphaerales bacterium. GTDB lineage: Bacteria > Planctomycetota > Phycisphaerae > Sedimentisphaerales > SM23-30 > JAFGHE01. The sequence goes on along the minus strand of JAFGHE010000075.1, from coordinate 5,777 downwards.
AGGATCCGAGATGTGTAAAGGGTTCATGGAGATTTAACCGCTGGAAGGCCACCATCGCCCGGATTTCGTCCAATATTTTATAGCCGTCATTTTTTTTAATGAAGTATTTCGATAAAAGTTCCGGTTTCATGCCTCGTTGAATCTCGTGGGCGTTGTAACAACCTAAACTGGCCTGCCTGATGGCGGCATCTGAAATATCGGTGGCCAGTATTTTGATGTCCCAGTTGTGGATATCCGGAATGATTTCGTGGAACACCATGGCTATGCTGTAAGGTTCCTGGCCGGTGCTGCAGGCGGCGGACCAGACGCGAATACATTTGGGAAACGAAGTGGCGGCTCTGGTATCAATTATGTCAGGTATCACTTTAAACTGCAGGGCTTCAAAGGGTGAATTATCCCGAAAGAAAAGTGTTTCCTGTGTGGTGATGGCATCGATGATCTGATTTTGCAGCTTTTTATCGTTGGCATAACGAACCTTATAGTATAGCTCGCTGAATGTTATACAGTCGGCCTCTTCGGCAACGGAAGAGAGTCTCGATTCGATGAGGTATCCTTTGGTCTGATCCAAAACGACACCACAAAGGTCTTTGACTAAACGAGCGATGATCTGAATTTCTTCTTCGGTTACCTGCAAAGCATTACACTCCCCTGCCGGACACAATGTACAATCACTTCTGCGATACGATCCAAGGAGGCCACCGTATCCACCAGGTTTTCTTCAATCGGCTGTTTTGGCATTCCGTAAACGACACAGGTGGCTTCATCCTGGGCGATAATCGAGGCGTTTTGTCTTTTGAGGAGTCGGCACCCCAGGGTGCCGTCGCTGCCCATCCCGGTCATAATAACACCCACGACTTTCCCGCCGTAGTTATGAGCAACCGATCGAAACAGATAGTCCACGGAAGGACGGCAACTGTTTTCCGGGGGGTCTTCGGTAATCTGGATAATCGGTTTATCGAATTGTTTTATCACTTTCATCTGTTCACCGCCCGGTGCTATATAGACATGGCCGGCTTCGACCGGCTGACCGTCATAAGCCTCATGGACCCGCAGGACACATCTACGATCAAGATCATCCGCCAGTGACTTGGTAAACATGGGGGGCATATGTTGAACAATCAAAACCGGCACTTCCAGGTCTGCCGGCAGCATGGGTAACATTTTATTTAGCGATTGCGGTCCACCGGTGGATATTCCGATCACTACGATTTCGGGTTTTTCTTTTGGTGCAGCAAAACTCTTTGTTGATAGTGTGGGATCACCCGCGGATGCCGGCGGGGACGCGGTCGGCCGAATCGTTATCGATGAGGTTTGTCCGGATAGAACATCGTGAACACTCTTCGTACGGGCAAAGGCCTGTATCTTGGGATAGAGTTTCCTTTTTAATATAGCGACACTTTCTTCGATACTGTCGGCACTGGGTTTTAGTACAAAATCGATGGCTCCCAATTCCAGGGCTTCGAGCGTTCCTCTGGCGCCGTCGGACGTGAAGGCACTGAGCATAATGGCCTTAACCGTACTTTTTTGGGCCTGTAAACGACGTAACACCTCCAGGCCATTGACTTCGGGCATTTCCAGATCCAGGGTAATTATATCGGGCTGTAACTGTTCGATCTTTTGCAGGGCGATTTTACCGTTGGCGGCCACACCCACAACTTCGATGTCGTCCATCTGGCCCAGAATATCACTGACAATCCTGCGATATGTGACTGTGTCATCGACGACCAAAACCCGTATGGAATCGTTACCCATTCAGCTCAATTCCTGTAATTCAATGTACTACTGATTAACGTGTTCAGATATTTATGACTCTTCCTATGTTTATATATCACGTTGACTGCGGGCTGTATTTTTTATCACTATTTTGAATGTGGTTCATGAGCCAGTCGCGCAGGAAATCCATGACATCAATGGAAACCGTCAATTTGTTATTCATGAAATCATCTTCGAAGGCCTTCACCTTTTCGATAAACTTTTCATGCTCCCTTTTATGCTCCGGATAGCCGGAATATTTCTGTTGGAGCATATATACCTCTTCGGAGTTAAAATGGTCGAGGGTATAATTAGCCAATTCATCAATAACAGGCCCCAGAAACTCGGGCGCGCGTTTTTCTTTCATGGCCTTGTGTAATTTATTTATGATATCGATCAGACTCTGGTGCTGCTGATCCATCTTTTCCACAGAGACACTGAGATCATCGTTCCACTTAATAAAAACGTCCGGTTGAGGCCGACCACTTTCTATTTCATCCGTAGTTACCTCAGGTAACGGCGGGCTCACCTCGGGTGTTCCATCGGTAATGGTACTATCTTTGATTTTAAAATGTCCAACCAGTCCCTGTAATTCTTCGGCAAGTCGAGATAATTCCCAGCCGGAGGCACGGGTCATAGCCGTGCCCTGCGCGGTTCGTTTGGCCGCGATATCGACATGAGCAATATTTCTGGTGATCTCACCACAGGTTGCCGCCGACTCGGAAACTCCGCGGGTAACCATTTCGGAAACGGTTGCCACCTGCGAGATATGTTTGGCGATATCTTTGGTAGTAATGCTTTGTTCCTCAACGGCCGCGGCAATCATGCGGGAGACCTCATTGACATTGGCAATGGTTTCACTTATCTGGCTGATGGATTCAACGGTTTCCTGAGTGGACGTCTGGATTGAGGAAATGCGTTGGGCAATTCCCTCGGTGGCTTCGGCCGTCTGGCGTGCCAGTTCCTTGACTTCGGTGGCTACTACGGCAAATCCTTTGCCGGCATCCCCGGCCCGGGCCGCCTCAATAGTGGCATTCAGTGCCAACAGATTGGTTTGTTCGGCAATATCCTGGATGACCTCGATGACCTTCCCAATTTCGTCAGCGGCGATGTCGAGATGGCCGATTTTTTCATTGCTGACTTTCGCCCGCTGGGTCGCCTCACCAGCGACCTTGGAGGCCTCTTCCGCGTTTCGTGCCACTTCACTGATACTGGCGGTCATTTGTTCAATGGAAGTGGCCACGGTTTTTATACTTTCGGAAGTCTGCTCGGTGGAGGATGCCATATCATTCATTTTACTGGTCATATCCTCGGCGGCCCGGGCTACGGCGGAAGACTGATCGGTCATTTCATCCACGCCCGTGGCCATTTGTTCCGAGCTGTCGGAGAGATTCCCGGCAGCCGCGGATAAAACGGACATATTACTGTTGATTTTATCTATAATTTCATGCAACCGCGAAGTCATGGCATGCAAAGCCAGCATTAATTCACCGATTTCATCGCCGGATATATTTTCCATATCAATCCGGGTAGTGAGGTTCCCTTCGGCAATATTCCGGGCTACGAGCACGGCGTTTTTTATCGGCCGGATGATATACCGTTTCAGTACCATCCACAAGACACCTGCCGCGAAAAATACCACCACGGCGGTAATTGTCATAAAAATAAGCGTGTTTTCCCTGACTCTGGCTTTGGTGGTTTCAATCTGCTGCTGAAGGCCGACACATACCTCGTCGAGTTCTTTCTGTAATTCATCATTTTTAGCCTGGACCGCGGCTTCAATATCATCGACATACATGCCCGTTCCGACAATCCAGTTCCATTCTTTAAACAGCCTGACAAAGGATAACTTCGGTTGCGGTTTCTCGGCTCCATATTTGGGCCAATAGTATTCGACAAATCCTTCGTCCTGCCGGCGGCAGACATCGACAAACTCCACAAAGAGCTTTTTGCCGTTGCTATCCTCCATGTCGGATACATCCCGGCCGTTCAGTTCGGGCTTATAAGGATGCATGACCATTACGGGCTGGTTATCGTTTATCCAGAAATAGTCCTTATTCTCCGGCCCGTATCTCAGGCATTCTATGAGGGAGGCGGCATCGGCCTTAAGTTTTTCTTCGGCAATTTCCATATAAACCCCACTGCCGACGATCCAGCCCCACGGTTCAAAGAGTTTTACATATGACAGCTTTGGATACGATTCCTCGGCGCCATATTTGGGCCAATAATAATCGACGAACCCTTCACCCTGTTTCCGGCAGACATCGACAAACTCCATAAAGAGTTTTTTGCCGTTGCTATCCACTGACTCGGATACATCCTGACCGTCCATTTCCGGCTTGTAGGGATGCATAATCATTTTGGGCTGGAGATCGTTGATCCAGAAATAATCTTTATTATCCGGTCCATAGCGCAGGTTTTTTATCAGGGCCATGGCTCTGGCCTGCTTTTCCTCGATGCTCAGCCCTTCTTCAGCCTCGATAGTCTGGAGGATGCTATAGGCGGTATTGACGGCATTCTGGAGTGGGTCACGATAGACAGCCCTGAGATTTTCCGGATGATGGGCATCCTGATAGGCTTTTTGCAACACTGCCATAGCGGTTTGGATCTCTGATTTAAGATATTCTTTTTTCCGGGCGATTAACTCCTGCCGATATTTATCCAGGTTGACATTGACATCCTTTGAGCGGTTTGTCTTAAATTTTTCTATCTGGGCGATAGTCCTCTGGGCGTCCTGATATAACTGCCAGGTAGAAACAGCACCAATGATCCCGCCTACCAGTAACAAAGAAATAATAACCAATACAATAATTTTGGTACTAATTTTCATTTTTCTGTTGAATCCGGATTTTTCGACTGACACTTCATGCGTCATTATGTTGGTATCCGGTCCGTCTGATGTTAACTCTGCCTGTGTCATAAGCTATTTCCTTTAACCATAATCAATTATCTTTTTGGCTATCCTGGCCCGGGATAGGCATCATATGGAAAGCTATGAAAAACTGAACCCAGCCTTTAAATCCACTCTATTACGCTTGGTATTCTCATATTCTGAAATTTGCCACATATCGCACACTCCTGGCTGCCCAAAGCAGCTTAGAGTATATTACTCCTGTACGTTATCGTATGTTTTGTCTATCGGAATCCTGGCGTTGCGACTGTCGAAGGCGACCGGCAAATTTCTAATAAAATATCACTAATTTGATCCCCCCCGGGTAATACTGAAATGAACTCCCGATAATACCTGTCAGGGAATCGTTTAGACTTTAAATTGTCGTACCAGGGTCTGGAGTTCTTCGGAGAGTTTCGATAGTTCTGTGCCGGCGAGTTGGGTCTGGGCGGCGCCGTCGGCGGTCTGGCGGGCGGCGTCATCCACGCCGGAGATGTTACGGGCGATTTCCTGGCCGGCAGTCGTGGTCTCGGCAATATTTTTGGAAGCGGTTTCTGAAGCGGTGGCTACCTGAGCCACGTTTTTGGCGATTTCTCTGGTAGTAATACTTTGCTCTTCCACAGCGGAGGCAATGGTTCGGGAGACTTCATTGACATTTTTAATCACTTCACTGATCTTGCCAATGGCCGCTACCGATTCCCCGGTAGAACTCTGAATGGCAGCGATTCTTTTACTGATATCCTCAGTCGCCTCAGCGGTCTGCCGGGCCAGTTCCTTTACTTCCGTAGCCACCACGGCAAATCCTTTGCCGGCGTCACCGGCCCGTGCGGCTTCGATTGTGGCATTTAACGCCAAAAGGTTTGTCTGCTCAGCGATATCCTGGATGACCTCGACTACTTTTCCTATCTCATCCGCAGCAGTACCCAGTAGATTGATTTTTTCATTGCTGACCCCCACCAGTTCGGCCGCCTGATCGGCCACACTGGCCGCCTGTTCGGCGTTTTTAGCAACTTCGGAGATACTGGCCGTCATCTGTTCCACCGAGCTGGCCGCGGTCTTGATATTTGCCAGCGTCTGCTGGCTGGAAGCGGCCATACTGCTCATTTGCGTGGACATTTCTTCCGCGGCGCCGGCT
>JAFGHE010000074.1 GCA_016930295.1 Sedimentisphaerales bacterium | reverse complement strand
GCTAGCGTCAAAAGTATTTCGAACGGTTGTTTCTGGATTAAAAACAACGATTTTAAATGCCAATATCCACTTTTGACGGTGGCATCAATATATGTTTAATAATTATGGAAATATCATATAAGCACAAGTATATGGTACGATAAGGCAGGCAATAATGGCCGAAGAAAATTCCGGAGTATCCCCCCAGTATAATCAACCTGAGCAGGCCAGCAAAGCGAAAGTGCTGGTATTGCGGGGGGGACATAAAACCCCTATGGATAATATGCTGGAGAGTGTATGCCATTGTTTCGAGGTGACTTGTACCGATAATGTTGAAGAGGCGCTGTATTTGCTCAAACAGCATAAATTTGATGCGGTTTTTACTGAGACCGCCGATTTTTTACCTCTGGAGCGGGCCTCGGTAACGGATCAGGCACTGGCTATACTGAATACGATTGGTGAAGGTGTCTGTATTGTGGATCGTTATGGCACGGTACTCTGGGCCAATTTCAGAATGGAAGGATTCTCAGAACCTATTCGGCAGGGAATAACCGAGCGCGGTCGCAGGGCCTTTGAATTTTTTGAAAGCCAGATAAGTCAGGGTAATCTTTCCAAATCGAAGCTCCGGCCCCGTAAGTATTCATTTACCGATGAGCAATCCAATCGATATTTTGAGATGATTGCCAATCCTATGCTCACGGAGGGGGGTGATCTGGCTCAGGTGGCTTTGGTGGTCTGGGATGAAACAACCAGCCGAAGGTTTCAGCAGAGAATTAATGCCATTGATAAAGCCGGTCGGGAACTGGTCCGACTGGAGGCAGAAACCATAACGGTCATGAATGTGGAGCAGCGTATCAATCTGCTGCAAAATAAAATTATCCGGTATGCCAAAGAGCTGCTTAAATTTGATCATTTTGTCATTCGGCTTCTGAATCGGAACAACAATCAGTTGGAATGTCTTTTTGGGGTGGGCCTTCCTTATGACGACCATTTGGAGATATTTGCCAGTGCGGAAAATAATGGAGTGACGGGCTATGTTGCGGCCACCGGGCGCAGCTATATATGTAATGATCCGGCCGGGGATCCCCGATACCTGGCGGGTCTGGACGGCGCCTGTTGTTCCCTCACTGTCCCTCTGCTTCTGCATGATAAAGTCATTGGTACCCTGAATGTGGAAAGTCATAAAAAGCAGGCCTTTACTGAAGATGATCGGCAGGTGGCTGAAATATTCGGTCGCTATATTGCTATTGCTATGAATATTCTGGATTTGTTGGTGGTCGAGCGCTACCAGACAACTGGGCAGACCGCTGATAACCTGAATCGACAGGTGGCTTATCCACTCAACGATATTATGACCGAAGTGTCTTTGTTAATGGAGGATTACATTGGTCATGATGACCTGCGTCATCGATTGCAGGGGATTATTGACCGTGTGGTTAATATCAAAACCCAGTTAAAGGATGTGAAATCACAACCGAAAGGGATATTTGGCGCCAGTACCGCCGAAAATGTGGCCGTGGACCCTCAGTTGTTGACGAAACAGATACTGGTCGTGGATGATGAGGAATTCATTCGTCAAACCATTGCAGATGTGGTTCAGAAATATGGCTGTATTGTTGATATCGCTCGGGACGGCAGAGAGGCCAAGGCCCTGCTGGCGCAGAGACAATACGATCTGGTCATTTCTGATATAAAAATGCCTTATGCAGATGGTTACGAAATATTTGCCACTGCTCGTGAGGCTGACCGGAACATCCCCGTAATACTAATGACCGGTTTTGGATATGACCCCAATCACACCATTGTCCGTGCTAACCGGGAAGGTTTGAATGCGGTCATTTACAAGCCATTCAAAGTGGAGCAGCTAATAAATGAGATTCGTAATGCACTAGGCCGGGGGCAGCAAAAGAAATAGTGTTAAGATCTAGATGATTTTTAACTCTGACCCGTCATTACCAGCCCCTGTTGTAAGAATTTATTTATTAAATACTTGTAAAATCCTGTTTTTCTAATTAAAACATATAAGTCTGCGTGCTGCTTGAGCAGGGCGATTTGATTAAATGAATTCGTTTGATATAGCTTAAGATGTTATGTATCAGCATTTATCAGAAACAGCCAAAGAAGTATTAAGATTAGCGGAAAAATTTGCCCAGGAGGACCACCTGGAATATGTGGGAACGGAGCATATTTTACTGTCCATTATGGAAAATGGTCTGGGCGTTGGAGCACAGGTATTAATCAATGCTTCCATATCCATAAATTCGGTAAAAGACCAGGTCTCTCAATTAACCCGGCAATCACGGGAAGATACCTGGGTGTTCGGCCGATTACCCGGAACACCTCATTTTAAACAGGTAGTAGCCTACGCAATAGAAGAAGCGGAAAGAGTAAAAGATACCAAAGTGGGTACAGAGTATCTATTGCTGGGGCTGCTGAGGGAATCAGGCTGTGTTGCGGAACGGTCGCTTCGTAATTTGGGGCTTAATCTGGAATTAGCCCGAAAAGAAGTAGCGCGTTTACAGGGCCGCATGGAATCGGATATACCCTCCTGAACAAGCCTCAAATCATCATATCAGTCTTAACTGACTTATAAATAATCAGTTATATTAATTCCCCCCCTGTGATATGTGTTCTGTCATAATGCAAATTCGCGGGTTTTTGAACAAAACATATTGCATAAATACTGTAACTCCCACAATAATAATAGATTACAATCTCATTAGGACAAATTGGGGTGTTGTGATGGGTATAATCCGACATTTAATCTGGAAATTTTTTATTAGATTTGATATTATGTAAAAAATGTGGCATAATAGTGTTAGAGAGTATCATTCCTAAAAATGCCTGCGTTAGCACGGTTAAGCTGGATGAGTGAGACAAAAACCTGCGTTGGTCCTGTCAGGTTCGACTCTGACAGGAGCCGATGGTAAAAAAAATGCTCTCCGGCTGAAAAAACCGAATTACACCCCTTGAAATTTTAAAATACTGAATAAGATTGTAAATTACAACGCAATACATTCCAGAAATGTACTGATTTTAATGAAGACCAAACATGAATATTAATTAGGATTAGAGTCATGGCTAAAACAGCAAAAACCGCATGGGGTATTGATGTGGGGAACTGTACACTGAAGGCGATCAAGCTTCGTTCCGGAGATGAAAATGTGGAAGTGCTTGATTTTGACCTGATTGAACACGAAAAAATCCTTTCTCAGCCGGATATAAATCCTCAGGAGAAATTTGATTTAATCATCAGGGCCCTGAGCAGTTTTCTCGAAAAGCATGATATTTCTGATTCTGAAGTCGTGGTGTCAATACCCGGACAAAGCAGTTTTGCCCGATTTGTGCATTTGCCCCCTATTGATAAAAAACGTATTCCTGATCTGGTTAAATTGGAGGCCCAGCAGCAGATACCATTTAATATTGACGATGTGGAGTGGGACTGGCAGACGTTCCAGGGTTCGGATAGCCCGGATATCGAATTAGGGATCTTTGCCGTTAAAAAGGACCTGGTCCGCCAGGCGCTCCGACCGTTCACTCAGGCAGATTGCCTGGTCAATACGGTGCAGATAGCACCCATGGCCTTATATAATTTTTTACAGTATGATCAGAAACAATTACTGAATTCGGCCGCCAAGGAGGCCATCATTACCCTGGATATTGGCGCTGAGAATACCGACTTGATCATTGCCGATGGAATGCGAGTCTGGCAACGAAGTATTCCCATCGGGGGCAACCAATTTACCGCGGCGGTTCAGAAAGCCTTTAAACTTACCTTTGCCAAAGCAGAAGCCATTAAAAAGACAGCCAATACCAGCAAATATGCCCGCCAGATTTTTCAGGCCATGCGTTCAGTATTTGCCGACCTGGCGGCCGAGATTCAGCGATCCCTCGGCTTTTACAGCAGCGGTAACCGGGATGTCCGATATCGACAGGTACTGGCCATGGGAAATGTAACAAAATTACCGGGATTGATTAAGTTTCTCCAGCAAAGCCTGTCCCTGCCGGTTAAACGTTTAGATAATTTTGAATCTTTAAAATTGACTTCCGAGGTACCTGTTACGCGGTTTACGGCCAACTTGTCGAGTCTGGCGGTTGCCTATGGCCTGGCCTTGCAGGGCATCAACGAGGCTACCATAGAGAGCAATCTTTTACCTACCGATATTATCAGGCAAACGCAATGGAAACGCAAAAGATGGTGGTTTGTTGCCGCATGTGCCATTTTTGTCGTTGCGAGCACAGTCTGCTTTCTTAAGGCGTATTCCGGCTCACAAGACATTAATTCATCGACTACAGGAAGTAATTTAGCAAGGATTGACAAAAACAGTAAAAAGGTATCCAAGAGTAAATCAGATAAAAAGATGTTATCCGCCAGTATTGAAGAGGCGAAATTGAAAATTCAAAAACACGCTGCTTTGTATCAGGATCGAAATCTGGTGCCTACCCTTTACCAGACTATTCTGGATGCCTTGCCGAATGAAGTACACAATCCCGATCAGCAGGAATTGTATAAGGCGTTTAATCAGAGCGAGCCTGATCCTGATGTAGTGAAGACCGTGCCCCGCGCGCAGAGAAAACAGGTGTTTATCAGTGCAATCCAGATGATTTACAGCAATGATTTGAATAAGGGTTTTGAAGAGATCATTCGGGAGCGTGCCATAGTCACAAAGTCGGATATGGGAGGTGGTCAGCAGGGCATGGGTATGCCCGGGATGGAGGGGTTTCCGGGAATGCCTGGGTTTCCGGGAATGCCGGGGTTTCCGGGAATGCCGGGAATGCCGGGAATGCCGGGGATGCCGCCGCTTTTTGGGCCCGGCAAGGGATTTACGGGGCCCGGCAAAAAGTCACTGAAAAAAATTCAATCATCTGAAACCGATATGCAAATAGAAGAAGAGGCACCCACCGAGCCGGTGCCCGGATTTGTCATAATTATTGAAGGCAGTACCCCGCATAAGGATGGATTAAGTTTCCTGCAGCCGCCGGAAGTGGGATTGGACCGCTCTAAATGGGGGTTCTTTCAGCGACTGAGACATCTGGGTCAAACGGATAAGAACATTTATGATCAGGAACACAAAGATACCCAAGCCCCGTCACCCGCCCCGCCGTCAGGCATAAAGTCCCCCATGGGGGGGCCGTTAGGCGTCGCGGGGCTAGGAGCCCCGAGTAAAGAGACTATCCCAGAGGAAAAGGTATTAGAAGGAGTACCTAATAATCCCTATCAAATCAGTGAAAGTAATTCAGCCCTGAAAATCCCCGTTGAAACCTATATCTGGCCGGGGAATACGGATAAGTATTTCCTTATCGAAAAAGGCTGGATCAAAGCAAGTGATGCCGATCCCAAGCAACCGGGGGGATTGGGAGTATTGAAGCCTGTTTCCGAAAGTGGCGCGGGTATGAACGTCGGGTTTGATACTACGGAATCAGGAGGGCAGGTCACCGCATTAAGAGAAATCATCGACCCTTTAACCGCGGAAGTGATCAGCGAAGTTTATAAACGTAATAGTAATAATGAAGTGTTAACAGACATTGAGGGGGCACCCGAATATACTCAGAATGACTATTGGTTCCGTATTAAGCTTAAGGTAAAACTTAAAGAAGATAACAGCAAATCCACGGAACCAGCCTTACCTGACAAGGTGTCGGCCAGGTAAATTTGCATATTAAGAACGGATTTAAAAAGGTCCCAGTATGAATTGAGAGTAGAAAAATGAATTTTCTTAAAAAAAGATTGTTTTTAATTGCCTGCAGTTTAGCGTTTTTATTGGGTATAGGATTACATGTGATGGGTCTCATACAGACCAAAAACAACATTAAATCCTATGAGGATATCAGTAAAGCATGTGAAGGTGTTAAAACATTAAAACCGGTAAATCCAAAAGAGCTGGATGAATGGGATAAGAACGCCAAACGGGCGCAAATGGATGCCGAAAAGGTTGTGTCTATAACCCGGCAGACCTCCAGCCGACCGCTGTTACATGATAAGGTATTCCCCCAACTCAAAGAGAAGAGCAGTGCTTTCATTTATTTTACTGAATTATCGGAAAATTATTGTAATCAGATAAACAGTCTGATTCGCAACTTACATGGCGGTGACCGACCCACTAAGATGGAAGAGGATAATGTGATTCAGGATTATGAAAAACGGTCAGGAAAAGTGTCGACCGGGTTTGGGGCCTTTCCGGGTATGATGCCCATGGGGCCGGGCGTCGGCCTGGCCGGACAGGAAGAAACTCCTCAGGAAAGACTGATTGACGATTTGCGAAACAGCAAGGCGGAAAGTATCAGTATTTATGCCAACCCGGAGTCTTTTTGTTGCTATGATTTCTGGAAGTCAAATCCGGAAGATAGTCTGAATGTCATGCTCGAGTTCAGCTGGTTTTCCCAGATAGCGCTTTGGATTCAGGAAGACGTGGTTCTGTCCATAAACCAGCTTAACGACACTTCCGTATCGGTTCTATATAATCCCATAAAACGCCTGGTGGAAATTTCCTTTGGGGGAGAATCGATTTACGGGGCAACCGGGGGTACTACAACAAGCGCCACGCAACTCCAAATTGTGGAACGTCGAAGATCCGGCAGCCAGGATATGCTTCCTGTCTATGTGACGGAATCCGATACGGATTCATCGTCAGGACAGGTTATGGCCGCTGTGGATTCCTCGGAACGATATCCCGGAAGTATGACCGCGACGTTTAACAAACATGTCAGCAACGATTTAATTGACGTGGTCCATTTTGAAGTAGCGGTGATTATTGATACCACGCGTATTATCGATTTCATTAACGCCCTGCAATCTATCAAGGAACCGGAAGGACCGAATAAAAGAAATCAGATAACAGTCCTGGATATGCAGGTGGAGCCGGTGAATATTCTGGATGAGAAAGAGGGCGGGTACCGATACGGCATGGGCTCATTGGGCGCCTTGCGTCTTATTTGTGAATACGTATTTTTTAAGGATGGTTATGAACAATATAAACCGGCATCCGTGAAAAAGATGCTTGAGGGTTCTTCAGAGCGTCGTCCCTCTGCCCCCGGTAAATCCGGGGCCGATAAGAAAGAAAAAGCTGTCGAAGAGGATTTACCCTATTGATTACAACAGGGCATATATGGATCCTTTGTGCAGAAAAATTCCAGTATAAGGATTAAACAACATGGCTAAAAAGCATGGTACGAATTTTATTGAAGCACATATTGAAAAAGTGGTGCTGGCCCTGGCCCTGGTTGTTTTTGGATGGGTTGTTTACAGCTATGTGTTAAGCCCCGATGGTGTGAGACTGGATTCTGACACGATGTCGGCTCAGGAAGCCACCGGTAAAGCAGCGGATCTAACGGATGATATCATCAGGACTCCCCCCCCGCTCGAGCCTGTCCCCGCCTGGCAACCCCAGGCGGATTCATTGTTTGCCGGAGTCACACCTTATGAGGGTAAAGCGGTTCGGCTGGGTCCTCCCATTATCGACGATTTGAATGTCGAGGATCCCAGGGGATACGTTGTGCCAGACATTCCCGGGTTACAGGATATTAAAGTTCAACTGACCCAGGATCTGGTTTTGAGATCGGCCGAAGGTGAGAGCCGGTCGCAGGAACCCACTTTGCCAGGAGGCATGTTTGCCGGTCGTACCTCGGATATGGTTCAGACAGACATTGATTTTGTCACTGTGTCGGCTACCTTTTCTATGGAGGATCTGTTTAATGCGTTCGAGAGGAATTTTGGCCCCGGAGGTATTGAAAAACCACTGGATCAGTACGAGCCGGTAGTGGCTTATGTGAATCTGCAGCGCCGTAGTTTACTTCCGGATGGAAGCTGGAGCCCACCCCAAACCATCCAGCGGGATACGGAGGATCCCATGAAGAATATTGAAATATCCCCGGAAGAGATTGGCCGTCTTTCTGAAACTCAGTACCAGGTAACCCTTAACGATCGTTTTAATTATCAAAATCAGATTAAACTGCTCCAGCCTATGCCGCCGAGATTGGTTAATCCTTCTGCCTGGGAGTCTCCCTCGGGGGAAGAAAGTCCGGAGAGAGGGAGGGCGCCGTCACCCGGTCCCGCCGGGCCGGGGCCTGGAGGAATACCAGGTATTTTCGGCCCCCCCATGGGGATACCAATGCCAATGCCAATGGGTCAACCGGGAGTTGGGAGACGTCCCCGTCAGGGTGAGGGCACGGTCGATCAAATTAAAAAGAAGGATCTGAAAATATGGGCGATTGACACGCAGGTGACGCCCGGAGATATTTATACCTATGAATTACAATTGGGATTTTTTAATCCTATTGCCGATAAGGATTGGTACAAGGATGAAGCCCAAAAAGATCTGAAATACCAGCGTATCCTCTGGTCACCCCCGAGCTCAGAAAAAGCAGTCATTCGCATTCCGCTCCGTACTGTTTTCTTCCCCAAAGATTCCCCCGGTAAGTTTACCGGTAACCAGATTCGGATCGATGTCTATCGTAAACAGGTTGGAAACTGGTATAAGAAAACGTTCAGGGTTTCGCCTGGAAGTGAAATAGGAGATGTATTAGAACAAAAAATGGCTGAGGAGGCAGCACCTCGTGGTCCAATGAATATCATGGGAATGCCCGCAAGTACTAAACAGGACCAAACCATAGAAGTGGATTATCGCACCGGCGCCACCCTGATCGATGTCGTTCCTGATAATATGCGCTGGTATGTGAAACCCCATCTGGCCAAACCGGTTCAATGTACGGATATTATTTATAGAGACAGGGATGGCTCCATCCAACGAATGGGAACGGATAAAACTACCTGGCCGGATGAGCTGGGTAAATTACAAAGTACAATTATCAGAGCAATGAGACAACAGGAATAAAATCAGCGCAGGTTTTTACGGCCGCTCTGCCTTACTGAGAGTATCCCGGCGGGTTCTCCTGATCCCGATAATTGTTAAGCAATCCGAAACTGCTTGTATGTTTTTATTGTGCCGGCCGGGGTGACAGGCTTTCAATGGAGATGGGCGTAGTGATAATACTTGTCAGGCGTCGTTTAATCCGTTTAGCAGCTCGACCGCTGCGCCAGTGGGCGAGGATTAAAACCAGCAGGGCTAAGAACCATAAAACAATAAAACGCCCATAATACAAGAGGTTGTCCCACCAGTCATTCGTTTCCTTTATCAGTCGGCATTGTGTGATTATTTCTTTATAACTGAAAAGCGCAACGCTGAACTGTCGGCTGAATGCCTCTAACCAGGGAACGATTAATACGACCAGGATCAGGGACAGGAAAAATGCCTTGGTCAGATCAGTAAGGCTGCCCATCTGACCTGTTAGCGCCAGTTTCATTCCCATTAACAGAATCAGACAATAAACAACAGATGCAAATACCAGGCTGTAATTGCTGACTTTCATGACTATCTTGACACAATCATTCATATTTAATCCTGGTTCCAGCCGTTCGTCCGTGACTATCTGGCTGGCCAGAGCGGCAGGCATCTCGGGGGTATCGGTCACTTCGGTCTCTGGTTCAGGAGCAGTTGTAGTTTCCTCAACAGGGTCTTTTACCGGAGTTTGGTGGGCCGACGAAATCGGAGTCGGTTCAGGAACAGGTATTGTTTTTTTACTTTCTGAGACCATCTGAGTCTGGTCGACCGATGAACCCGTGGTCACCCATTCGCAGTGTATCGCCCAGAAACTCACCTGAAGCAATACCATGGGGATTAGCAGAAATACCCAGAAGAACAGTTTGCGTGCCTTGTTAAAGCTGTCGAATGCTTCCAGGGCATCATTTACATCAACGGATAGAATGGGCCTGTTATAGTCGGTTTGCTCACTCATAATCACATATCTCCCATAATTAGGTTCGGCGGATATTGAACTCGTTACTTTAGAATTTACAATAAGTTATAATAATAATAGTCCGATCGAGTCCAATTTGTCAATCATTTTTTCCAGTCCAAAACGGTGGATGTTATCCATGTTTTTGAAAAGTAACATTTTAATGTCTATATAATTGCATAGTCCCGCGAAATTTGATAGTATTAGCCAGGAAAGGACGCGAGATATCCTTGGGTCCTTGTGCCAGATATTTTTATCATCGACTATGGAGTGAGATATGCCACAGGAATTACACGGAAAATTACAGGTGGGTCAGGAGCGGTATGCGATTATTGTGAGTCGCTTTAATGAATTTATTTCCTCACGCCTGCTCGAAGGTGCTCTGGATACGCTCAAACGGCATGGTGCGGATGATTCGCAGATTACAGTGGTCTGGGTACCCGGCTCCTTTGAGGTTCCGGTTGCCGCTCTGCGTCTGGCTCAATCGGTCAAATTCCAGGCCGTCATTTGTCTGGCCGCAGTGATCCGAGGGCACACCGATCATTATGAACATGTGTGCCAGCAGATTACCCGGGGGGTCGGCCAAGTTGGGCTGGAAACTGGTGTGCCCACAATTTTTGGTGTTATCACCGCTGAAACCCTGGAAGAAGCTATCGACCGGGCCGGAGCCAAATCCGGTAATAAAGGGGCTATGGCCGCCGCCGCCGCGATTGAAATGGTCCAGGTCCTTAATATGCTGAAAGAAATTGAATAAAGGAATGACTCGAAAAAGCAAACCGGGCCTTAATAGGAATATGCCAACCAGAAAACGTGACCAGGATCCCCGGCACCAGGGAAGGTGTTTGGCTTTACAATTTCTTTTTCAATTGAGTGTGCAACGCGGGGAGAACCTTGATCAACTGGAAACCTTTCTTTTAGAGTTTGGTTCTAATGACCAGACCCGTTCCCTGGCCCGGGATTGGATTTACGGCTCCTGGCATCATTTAACTGATATTGATGACATTATTGGCAATGTCAGTACCAACTGGGATCTGACCCGCATGAGCCTGGTCGATCGTAATAATTTACGCCTGGCCGTGTATCAGTTGATGTATTGTCCGGATATCCCGGCAAAAGTGGTAATCAACGAAGCCATCGAACTGGCCAAGAAGTTCAGTACGGCCCAGGCGCCTGGTTTTACCAATGGAATTCTGGATGTGATTTATAAAAAGGTAAAGGGATAATCCCATCAAAAGTAAATTAAACAGTTGTTTTTGACCCCGCATCAAGGAGTCGTAATATTTCTGGCGCTGGTGTCTTAAGGATTGATTATAAGATATGGCATTGTTTTCCAGGACTATAGAGAAACTTAAGAACGGCCTGAGAAAGAGCCGGGATAAAATTGGTAATTCATTAAAAACGGTCTTGACCCTGGGCCGAAAGATTGATGAAGAACTCCTTGAACAGTTGGAGGAGCAGTTGATTACGGCCGATATCGGAGTGGAGACTTCCATGCAGATTATTGACGATCTGCGCTCGGCCTGGAAGGAGAAGAAAATTGCCGCTGCGGAAGATATTATTCCCTTCCTCAAGCAGGACCTCATCGCATGCTGGCCCGAGCGGGACCGTCAGTTAAAGATGGCGGACCAGCCGCCCACGGTGGTCATGATTACCGGCGTCAACGGCTGCGGCAAGACCACCAGTGTCGGCAAGCTTTCCTACTGGCTCAGTCAACAGGGCCACAAGGTGGTGCTGGGCGCCTGTGATACCTTTCGCGCCGCCGCCGTGGAACAACTGTCTATCTGGTCAAAACGGTGTGATGTGCAGATCGTAAAGCATCAGCAGGATAGTGATCCCGCCGCGGTTGCTTTTGACGCCTGCGAAGCGGCCCTGGCGCGCAAGACGGACTTTCTTATCGTCGATACCGCCGGCCGATTACACACCCAGCAGAATTTAATGAGAGAACTGACAAAAATACGTGATGTCATCGCTCGCAAAATACCCGAAGCTCCCCATGAAGTGATCCAGGTCCTTGATGCCACGACCGGCCAGAACGCGATCAATCAGGCCAAAATGTTCACCCAGGCTGTCAATGTCTCCGGAATCATGCTGGCCAAACTGGATGGTACCGCCAAAGGCGGAATCGTTATCGCCATCCGTAACCAGATTAATATTCCTGTCAAATTCATCGGTATCGGCGAAGGTCCCGAAGATATTGAACCCTTTGATCCGGAATCCTTTGTAGAAGCACTATTCAGTTAAGTAGCTGGAGGATGAAATAATGCCTATCTACCAGTATAAAGCGACTGATAAGGGCTGTGACTATTGCCGGGGCGGTTTTGAAATCATACAGTCCATGAAAGACAAACCCCTCACCCAATGCCCCCGGTGTCGGGCCTCTGTACGAAAGGTCCCTTCTCTGTGCAGTGGTTATACTCCCATGCTCTCGGATAGTAACCTGCGCGATAAAGGCTTTACCAAGCTGAAAAAAAGAGGCGACGGCACCTATGAAAAAACCACCTGATGTCCGATGTGCCTCTTGCTCAAAATTGTTATAAAATAAATATCGAACTTCAATGAAGGTGAAAACTAAAAGATAGTACCCTCGGATGTACAAGCTCCTGGTAATCGTTGATATTGATCTGAATCGCCTGATCGTGTTTGCCGGATTGACATACGATAAAGAGATCTGTTTTCAGACTTTCGTCCATGATGGTGGTCAAACCAAACATATTGCCGAACGGCGGTTCCGCTCCCACTTCACACTCCGGGAATAATTTTTCCATCTCATGCTCTTCCGCCAGTTGAATCTCATCGGCCCCCAGCAGACTGCGTAACATTTCCAGGTCCACTTTATAACATGCCGGCAGAACACACATATAATACTGGCCGTCTGCCCTGACAATCACCGGCTTGGCTACAATCATCCCTGACACATGTTCTTCGGCCGCCAACTGCTGTGAGCTAAATGTAGGTCTGTGCGAATGGACTTCATAATTCACATCATGTTGTTTCAAATATTCGGTTATGTGCATTACCTTGCTCCTTTCAGAAAAGTTGTATATCTATAAGGCCTCGCTCTAATCTTTAATCGTCATAAAAAAACTGTAATTTCTATCGAGTTTTTTACAGGTAATCTCAGAAAGTCAGCTTAAATGGGTTGTGGTGTTACAACTCGTCCCGATATCGCGGATCCCGTCCCCTGCATAGGGATACAACACGAGTTACCACATTATGTCTTAACTATAGACCCCATTTGCCGGTATTTCCAAAAATATGTGGATTTTTTTAGATATTATTTTTTTATGGCTAGCCCAATATTAATAATATCCCTGGTATTGTGCCGAAAAAAACTTTTTGTGTAAGCTTAAATTTTTATTGCTAACAGAATAATCATATTTATAATATGTAGTATGCCTAGAAGACCAAGAGTTTCTGTAGCTAAAACACCCCATCATGTATATATGCGTACCTGGAAGGGTCGGAAGGTCTTTTTCACCGATCAGGATCGGGTCAAATACCTGGAGTGTTTAGCCGAAAGCTCAAAACAGTATAAACTGGATGTATTGGCCTGGTGTCTTATGCCCGATCATATTAATCTGGTCGTTTTACCCCAGAATAAGGATTCCCTGGCCAAGGCGGTTGGGCGTGCCAATTTTTCCTATGCCAATTATCTTAACAGGAAGCGGAAGAAAGATGGTAAAGTCTGGCGTGGCAGATTCCAGTCGTGTGCCCTGGACGATACCTACCTTAAATTAGCGGTCTGCTATGTTGAAAATATGCCGGTTTATGAGAAAATAGTAAGAAAGCCGGAAAAATTTCCCTGGTCCAGCGCCCAGGCTCATATCACCGGCAAAGATAAATATGAACTATTATCACTGGATGTCTGGCCGGCCAAAAGGTTGCGAAATAAATGGTCCAAGTTCCTCGCACAAAAACTTGACGAGCAAGTCAGGGAAAAAATCCGTATGTTCACCCAGACCGGCATGCCCCTGGGATCAGATGAATTTATCAAAAAACTGGAAAGAAGATTCCGTCGCAGACTCCATCCCCTTCCTATAGGTAGGCCCAAAGGGACTTGATTAACCTGATTTTTTCACTCAACTCTCATCCTATACACAAATTCCTTAAATTTTTCTGACGGACCCGGCTCAATCATTGGAAATATTAATACATTTATGTTATATCAATACCACGTATTTTTGAAAATCAGGAACCAGTGAATGACCTGATTTTAAAGGTGGTATTATTTTGTTTTTTATCAGTAAGCAGAAACAGATTGAACTTGAGCTGTCGCGCTATTATGAAAAAGTCAATGCCTGTCTGACCGCGTTTCATGATGGGATACGACAATACTGTCAAAAACCGGACCAGGACCGGCTCCGTGAGAATTTTCAGGCCGTACATAAACACGAGAGTCGGGCCGACGATTTACGTCGTGAAATTGAAGTCATTATGTACAGCAAGTCCGTCTTCCCCGAATCCCGCGGCGATATCCTGAGCCTGCTGGAAGCGGTTGATAAAGTTCCCAACACTACCGAATGGGTTATGAATATGATTTTAACTCACAATATTATTATTCCGGAGACCCTTTCTTCGGATATTCTGGAACTGGTGGAAGTCTGTTATCTCTGTGTCAGGGCCTTGCTCGATTCCGCGGAAAAACTTTTTACTGATTTTACGAATGCCACCGTGGCCATCGGTCGTGTGGATGAGCTGGAAACTGAAGCCGATCACCTCGAGTTCCGCCTGTACGAGCAGATATTCAAAAAGGAACCGTCTCTGGACCCTATGCACAAAATCCTATTACGAGAGTTGGTCAGGAATATCGCCGCGATCAGTGACCGGGCTGAAAACGCCGGCGACCTGATACGCATCATCGTTGCCAAACGAAAAACGTAAATGAAGGCACAGAGGCACAAAGTATTTTAAGAAAATGATGATAAATGCAATTGACGGTGAAGCATATATTTCTGAATGAATCGTTATGAAATAAACAGATATTTATTAGTATTAAACCTATGTGGCTTTGTGCCTCTGTGCCTTTATTAGAAAATGATTCAATTAGCTCCCTTAAGTGGTGGAATTTTTCTCGGCTGGTCGCTGGGCGCCAATAACGGCGCCAATGTCTTTGGCACGGCCGTGGCCTCGCGTATTGTCAGTTTCCAGCGGGCTGCTCTGTTGTGTGGTGCGGCTATTATCCTGGGGGCTCTGTTACAGGGCCAGGCCGGCATCGACACCTACAGCCGGCTGTTCCCCGGCGACAGCATGAAATTATTACTCATCACTTCCGCGGTGGCTGCCATTACCATGACCGGGATGACCCTATTGCATTTGCCGGTGAGTACCTCGCAGGCCATTGTCGGTGCTATCTGCGGGATCGGCCTGGCGACCGAGAGTATGCAGTGGCATTTACTCACCAGAATAGTTATCTGCTGGCTGGTCACACCCGTGGGGGCCATAGGTATCGCCTGGCTGATCTATGTCCTGCTCGGCGCTTTTTTCAAACACATTCCCATGAGTATGCTGACCCGCGATAAGATTATCTGGAGCGGCCTGATTATCGTGGGCACATACGGCGCCTATGCCCTGGGCGCCAACAACGTGGCCAACGCCACCGGCATTTTTTCCGGGCGTATAGCTCACCTGACCGACCGTCACCTGACCCTGGTAGGGGGGCTGGCTATCGCTTTGGGAGTCGCCACCTTCAGCAAACGTATCATGCACGCGGTCGGCTCCGGCATCATGCCGCTGGACGGCTTTACCTCACTGGTGGCGGTGCTGGCCATGTCCATCACCGTCCACATTTTCGCCATGATCGGTGTGCCTGTCAGTTCCAGCCAGGCCATTGTCGGCGCCATCATCGGCATCGGCATCAACAAAGGCATCTGGGCCGTAAAGTTAAAACCCCTGCGCAACATTGCTATCGGCTGGCTCATGACCCCCATTATCTCCCTCATCCTCGCCGCCGCCGCTTACGCCGTCTTTGTCTGAAACCTATCTTGTACCACGGCCGTATCGGCCGTGCCTATCGCCCATCTCCATAAACCTGAAATTATCCTGTCTAAAAAAACAGTCATGGTTTTATCAATTCATCTCTTGATTTTATCCTAATCCTGGATTATCATATTTCTTTTATAATTTAGATTAACTCAGGAGCGATTGTATGGAAAAAGCGGTAATACTGGCACGTGGGCTGGGGACCCGGATGCGCCGGGATGATGATGCGGCAAGGCTTTCCGGAGAGCAGGCGGCCGCCGCCGAGGGGGGCGTCAAGGCCATGATTCCCATTGACCGGCCGTTTCTCGATTATGTCATGCATAACCTGGCCGAAGCGGGCTATAAACACATCTGTCTGGTCATTGGTCCGGAACACGATCAGATACTGAATTACTACGCCCATGAACTGAAACCTACCCGTATTCGCATTGAATTTGCCATTCAGATCGAGCCGCTGGGCACGGCCGACGCCGTGGCCGCGTCCCAGGTCTTTGCCGGAAACGATCCTTTTCTGGTCATTAATTCCGACACCTATTATCCATTGGAAGCGTTGATTGCTCTGCGCAAGATCAACGGCAGCGGTCTGGCCGCCTTTGCGCGGGACAGTATGTTCACCGGCAGCAATATTCCGCCCGAACGGCTTAGTAAATTCGCGGTGATTCAGACCAATGAACAGGGGTACATGGTACGTATTATCGAAAAGCCGGACGCGCAGACTATCAAACAACTGCCCGAGCCAGTCTGTACCAGTATGAACTGCTGGCGTTTCGGGCCCTCGATCTTCAAGGCCTGTAGAGCGATTTCCCCGTCCCCGCGCGGCGAACTGGAACTGCCCGACGCCGTGCAATACTGCATCGACGAACTTATTGAACCCTTCCGGGCGGTCACCATCAACGCTCCGGTCCTGGACCTCTCCAGCCGCTCCGATATCGCCGGCGTCGTTCAAAAACTGTCCGGAACCCCCGTGAATCTGTAATGTAATCAGGTTATCGTAATATG
>JAFGHE010000073.1 GCA_016930295.1 Sedimentisphaerales bacterium | reverse complement strand
TTTGAAATATTCATAACTCCTTATATTTTAACATAATACAAAATTAATGGGAAATATTTAAAATTAACTTGCATTTTTTCCGATATGAGCATATGCTCATAATAGACGGATATAAAGGACAAAATGATGCCCAGGCCCCACAAATTCAGACAAATTAATGGCATGCCAATGGCCACTATTTATAAGCCGGCAGGCATTCCGACTCGTACTTTGGAAATGAACGAATTGCGTCTGGATGAAATGGAAGCCATACGTCTGGCTGATATGGAAGGTTTTTACCATGATATGGCTGCTGAGAAAATGGGCATTTCCCGAGCCACCTTCGGCCGGCTGCTGGAGAGTGCCCATCGAAAAGTGGCTGATGCCCTTTTCAACGGCAAAGGCCTGATTATTAAGGGTGGCAGGGTAAATATTCCGGATAAAAAATGGTTTGAATGTATGGAATGCGGGCACAGTTTCCAAATGACTCTGGATAGTGACATACAGGTTATATGTCCTGAATGTATGGGCTTATCAGTCCGACAGATTGATATATATAATACAGGGTCCTCGGCAGAATTGGCTCCGCACGGTGGATTTCGCCGACGGAGGTGTCGGCGCCGTGGTAACCGAGGGCCCTTTTAATAGATTATGAATTGTGAGTAAATAAAAACCATTATTTGAAAGAGAGGTGATTACGATGCCAAGAGGAGATGGAACCGGCCCCATGGGAATGGGACCAATGAGCGGAAGAGCCGCCGGCTACTGCGCCGGCTGGCAGGTACCCGGTTTTATGAATCCCTATTCGGGAAGAGGTTTTGGTATGGGACATGGTCGCGGTCGCGGCCGTGGTATGGGATTCGGCCTGGGTCGCGGTATGGCCTGGGGACGATCCTTCGGTCCAATCGCACCATATCCGGTTGGTCAGGTCAATCCAATGAGTGTTCAGGCCGAACGGGAACTATTAACACAACAAGCCGAACAGATGCAAAACCAATTGGATGCCATTAAAAAGCGACTGGATGAACTGGAAAAAACCTCAAATCCAAATGAGTAAACAGGCACGAGGATTTCGGTTTTACGGCTTATTTCCCATAAAGGCATTTAAGACCTTTATGGGAAATAAGTAACCGAAAAAGTATTTGAGTAAATTTGTTAGACAAAATAATGACAAAGGAATGACCTCCAATACCGAGGGCACTTCCTGATATTAATCTGGTATAGAAAATTTACAGGACATATAAAAATGAAAATTGCGATTACATCCGAAGGACCAACCATTGAGTCAACCATGGATAAACGGTTCGGTCGGGCCCGATATTTTGTTTTGGTCGATTCCGAAACGAACAGCTTTAGTGTCGAAGCGAATACCCAAAACATGAATATGGCTCAGGGGGCCGGCATCCAGGCAGGGCGCAATGTGGCTGATCTGGGCGCCCAGGTACTCATCACCGGCAATGTGGGTCCCAAAGCCTTTAAAGTATTGCAAGCCGCCGGGATCCAGATCTTTCTCGCTGAAGAAGATATGACCGTGGCCCAGGCACTGCAAAGCTTTAAGGCAGGCAAACTTCATATGATCGAACAGGCAAACGTGGAAGGACACTGGATCCAGTGAAAACATATTTAGAGTGTATCCCCTGTTTTATCCAGCAGGCACTGGGCGCCGTACGTTTCATTACCGATGATGAACGTGTTCATGAGCAATTACTTCGTCAAGTAATTATTATGATAAGTGAAATGGACCTTTCGGTCACGCCTCCTGCTATGGGCCAGAAATTTCATCGTCTGATAAGAGAGATAACAGGCAATAATGATCCTTATGAAAAAATCAAAAAAGACTCCAATCAACTTGCGCTGAAGCTGGTCCCCCGGCTCAGGAGTGAGATACAAAACAGCCTTAATCCCTGGGAGACAGCGGTTCGTCTGGCCATAGCCGGAAACATCATTGATTTTGCCAAGATACAGCACCTTGATGAAAAATTAATTTATAAGGCCCTGGAAGATTCGGCCGTCTCACCCCCGCCTGCATCGGTCATAAACAAATTAGCGAATGCCGTTGAGCAGGCCGAGGATATTCTATATCTGGGTGACAATGCCGGCGAGATTGTATTTGATCGGCTGCTGATAGAACTAATGCCCCGGGCTAAAGTAACCTATGGTGTCCGGGGTAAACCGACTATAAATGATGTTACCCGGCAGGATGCCCAGGAAACCGGACTAACTGATATAGTGGAGGTGATTGACAATGGTTCAGACGCGCCCGGGACGATTCTGGAAACCTGCTCACCGGAATTTCGCCGCCGATTTGATAAAGCAGATCTGATTATTTCCAAAGGACAGGGGAATTATGAATCTCTGAGCGACAGTTGTAAGGATATATTCTTTTTATTTCGGGTAAAATGTGCCGTCATCGCCCGAAACAGCGGCTGGGCAGTCGACAGCCTGGTTATCCAGAGGCAGGGCTTAAATATCATAAATAATCGACGGAGAGTAAAATATGGCTACTGACAACACGTGTTCCCATACAAGCAAGAAAACAGGTTCCCAGGATACAGATCACAGTAAAGAATATTTGGAACGGCTTGAATTATCAGAACGGATGTCTCTTATCAAGCATAAAATCATCGTGTTATCCGGTAAGGGCGGCGTAGGTAAAAGTACGGTAGCCGCGAACCTGGCGGTATCATTGAGTTTGAATGGCAAGCACGTAGGATTACTGGATGTGGATATCCACGGTCCCAGTATTCCCCGGCTATTAAATCTGGAAGGCCGGGGTCTGGAGATGACCGGAGAAAAAATGATCCCCACCCAATTGAGTGAGAACCTCAAAGTCATCTCCATAGCCTTTTTACTGCCCCATAAGGATTCCGCCGTAATTTGGCGTGGTCCCATGAAGATGATTATTATCAAACAATTTCTTAAGGACGTCGAATGGGGAAAGCTTGATTTTCTGATTATTGATTCTCCGCCGGGAACAGGTGATGAGCCCTTATCAGTGTGCCAACTTATCCCGGATGCCGATGGGGCCATTGTAGTAACCACTCCCCAGGAACTGGCTCTGGCAGACGTCAGAAAATCAATTAATTTCTGCCGACAACTTAAACTCAACATTCTGGGAGTCATTGAAAATATGAGCGGCTTTGTTTGTCCCCAATGCGGACATGTAACGGACATCTTTAACAGCGGCGGTGCAGAGGAGATGGCTCGTCAAATGGAAGTCCCCTTTCTGGGCCGACTTCCTATTGAACCACAGATTACTCAATCATGTGATGAAGGAACACCTTTTATTTATCATTATGGCCAAACAGAAACGGCCAAAATTTTCGAAACTATTATGCAGCCCATTATGAGCATGCAGACCAATGAACAGGTATCAGAATAAATCATAAATCTAAAATCAAAAATTCAGTGAAGGTGGTGATTATTATGCCAAGAGGTGATGGAACAGGACCGAGAGGCCAGGGGCCCGGAACGGGACGCGGTCGTGGACAACAAAATCAAAGAGGCGGGCGCATGGGTGGCCCTCAGGCAGCCGGGCCCGGCGGTATCTGCCTGTGTCCCAATTGCGGACAGCAGATACCCCATACAACCGGTCTGCCCTGCAGCCAGATACAGTGTCCGCAATGTGGTAGTAATATGGCAAGAGCCTAATGGAACAGACGCCAGCGTCAAAAGTATGTGGCAGCTTTGATACTGACTTATAAAGCCTGTTTTACATTGGTAAAATTGACTTTTGACGGCGGCA
>JAFGHE010000072.1 GCA_016930295.1 Sedimentisphaerales bacterium | reverse complement strand
CGGGGCTGAAAGCCGCCAGGCTATTGTCATACTGTCTTCGGGACGTAGACTGAGAAAATGACATACGCTTTATTGAACACCTTCGGGGCTAGGAAGGATTTGGGCGACCACGTGGGTCGCCCCTACTGCGTAGGAATAACAGTATAGGAATCTTAGTGTGATTGAGGTGTGAATTGTTTGAAGAGATGGAAAAGATTAATTGTCGTCCTGAAGTGTTTGAGTTTTATACGGCCGGGGAATTGTGGACGGATGAGTATACGTCCAAGCAGATGCTTGGTTTTCATTTGAATGAAGAGGTGGATATTGCGTCTCGTAATATGGCTTTTATTGAGCGGTCGGTGGAGTGGATTGTTCGGCGGTTCAAGGTGGGGGCCGGGAGGAAGGTTGTTGATTTTGGGTGCGGGCCGGGGTTGTATACTTCGCGGCTGGCACGCAAGAAAGCGTCTGTAATGGGGATTGACTTTTCCGGCAGGTCGATTGAGTATGCGCGCGAGGTGGCGGCCAGGGAGGGGCTGGATATTCGTTATGTCAATCAGAATTATCTGGATTTTGAAACGGATGAGCGTTTTGATCTTATCCTTATGGTCATGTGTGACTTTTGTGCGCTTAGTCCCGGTCAGAGGAAAGAGTTGTTAAACATGTTTCATAATATTCTGGCGCCGGGTGGTAGTATCCTGCTGGATGTGTATTCGTTGGCGGCCTTTGAAAAGCGCGAAGAAGCTGCGGTGTATGAAAAGAATCTTATGGATGGCTTCTGGTCATCGCATGCCTACTATGGTTTCCTGAATACGTTCAAGTATGAAAGAGAAAAGGTGGTGCTCGATAAATATACTATTATTGAATCGGCGATAAGCACTCCTGAGCCTGTCAGCAGAGAGGCGCCGGCCGATCGAACCAGGACTGTATACAACTGGCTTGGGTATTTCAGCCCGGAGACGCTGGATCGAGAATTTTCCGAAGGTGGTTTTACAATAGAGTCTTATTATGGCGATGTGGCAGGCACTCCATTTGATACGGAAGCAGAGGAATTTGCGATAGTGGCTAGAACGTGCCAAGAAGACAAGGCTGAGAAGGGAATACAGGATTAAATTCTGTCAATCCTGTCGATCCTGTCAAAAGAATTGATAGGTCGTATAGGACGGATGGGACAAATAGGTTTTTGAGTTATGTCTGACGGATCGGACATTTCTGACATTTCGGACCTGATGGACGGGATGTACTTATACGGACGGACACGGGCTTACACGGATACGGGGCAGGTCAGGGGCGGGGAAAGGTGTGAAGGTGTGAAAAGTGAGAAAAGTGGGAAAGGTATGAAAAGGATAGAATGCGAAGGGGGATATGGGTTATGGGATATGGGTTAATATTCAGTCGTCCCTTGCGGGATTTAAGTTGTTTTTATGTTTAGAACCACCAAAGGAATTGGCGGGCTATTATCGGTTATCCCTTTCGGGACAAAGAGCATGCTTATGCTGCGTCAAAGCATGCCATCCATTTTATAATTCTGTCAGGAAAATACCCTTGCATTCTGGTAAAAATGCGATAAACTGTGTATTCCAGAAGTGTTAAGATAGCAACCGATGTTTTCAATTACAGGTGTGAAAATGGATAAGAAGAGTAATGTCAATCGTCGTGGATTTTTGAAGCAGGCCGGGTCCGTGGTGGCTGGCGGCCTGATGTTTCCGTATGTGGTGCCGTCTTCGGCGTTGGGAAGGGACGGGGCCGTATCGCCGGGGAATCGAATCACTATGGCAGCCATTGGTGTCGGTGATATGGGGACCGGTGATTTGCAGGGATTTTTGAATATACCGGAGGTACAGGTGGTGGCGTTGTGTGATGTGGACGATCATCGCACTGAGAATGCGAAAAACCTGGTATCTCTGAAATATGGGAATAATGACTGTCGGGTCTATCGTGACTATCGGGAGTTGCTGGAGCAGGAGAAGGTTGATACGGTAATGCACGCGCTGCCGGACCACTGGCATGCGATTGTGTCAGTGGCCTGCGCGCGTAAAGGTATTGATATGCATGGTCAGAAGCCGCTGGCGCGTACGATTTCCCAAGGCCGGGAGATATGTGACGCGGTCAAACGGTACGGGATTATCTGGCAGACGGGCAGTTGGCAGCGTTCGGTAGGTCATTTCCGCCGGGCCTGTGAACTGGTGATTAACGGGCGGATTGGAAAGGTCAACTTTGTGGAAGTCGGGCTTCCCAACGGAAACCAGTCGAAAGACCTGCCTTTATTGCCCGTGCCGGATTATTTTGACTGGGATATGTGGCTGGGCCCGGCCCCGTGGCGGCCGTACCAGGATTTTGGTAACGGCAACTGTCATTGGAACTGGCGTTGGATCATGGATTATTCCGGCGGGCAGCTTACCGACTGGGCCGGTCATCATGTTGATATTGCCCATTGGGCCCTGGGTCTGGACTATACCGGGCCGGTCGAGATCGAAGGACAGGGCTGGTATCCTGAAAGTGGCACATGGAATACTCCCTATGCGTATGATTTTCTGTGCAAATACGCCAATGGGCTGGAGATGCGGGTGGCTAATCAGGGCCGATTACCCAAGGGTATGGGCACAGCGTGGTACGGCGATGCCGGGTGGATCCATGTCAACCGCGGCGGACTGTGGGCGTCTGATCCGAAAATCCTGCGCGAAAGAATCGGCGTGAATGAGATTCAGCTTTATAAGAGCCTGGATCATCAGCGTAATTTTATCGACTGCGTTAAAAGCCGGAAAGAAACTGTGACGCCCGCTGAAATCGCACATCGGTCCATCAGCGTGGGGCTGCTGGGTGAAATCGCCATGCTCACCGGGCAAAAACTCAAGTGGGATCCCGAAAAAGAGCAATTTCTCAATAATGACACAGCCAATCGTTATCTCTCCCGTGCCTTCAGGCATCCCTGGCATCTGTGAGAAATATATGAGAAAGTTGTGAGTTGAGAGTTCCAGTCGGCCGCGGTATATTTGTAACTCTATTATATTTAAGAAGTTATACTTCTTCGCCTGTAAGTTTTATTTATTGGGATACATTTTTGACGCCAGCGTCAAAAGTATTTCGAACGCTTGTTTCTGGATTAAAAACAACGATTTTAATTGCCAATATCTCCTTTTGACGGGCGCATCATTTTGTGCCAGGTAAAATTGTAAAAACCCGGTCTGGGTTTTCCGGTTTTTTTGTTTTACATACTGTTTTAATTGGATATAGTGTGTATTCTATTCGTATTACATGGCAATATTACTCTGAAGAACAATAAAATAACTTTATTATATGAAGTCACCTGCGATTGTTGATATACTTCTGGAAGGACGGCCTGCCGGAACGATTGAAACTCTTCCTGAACCCCAACAGCTTTACCTGCCCTTGCAAAGCAAGCGTCTGAAATTTTCTGAACTATGCGTCGAGGAGGGTCAGCAGGTTTCTATCGGGCAGATTCTGGCGAAAGATCCGGACAATTTTTCCATTCCTCTGCTGGCGCCGAGGGCCGGGGGAGTTCGGCTGAGCGAGGTTGAAAATCACATCGTTTTACAAAACATCACGCCGGACGGAGAGCAAGTCCGGCATATCAAGCATAAAGAGGTACATGTATCAGCAGATGCGAACTCGGTAAATATCAAACGACAAAAGCTAATCGACCTGGGCGCCTGGCAGTTTTTTTATGACGCTCATGATATGTCGGTCCCTGATCCTTCTGTTGAACCTCGTGCCGTCATTGTTTCCACGTTGCATCTGGAACCTTTTACTGCCCGGGGAAATGTCCAGATAAAGGAACATATTATCAATTTCACACGCGGCCTGGAGCATGTTCAGTCGCTGTTGGAATATCAGACTATCTACCTGATTCTTCCGGAAATCCAGACCGAACTGTCAGAGGAAGTACAAAAAACCATACGCGGGTATGCCCGTGGTAAAATAATCAAAGTTCCTATCTGGTATCCCTGCGATAATTTAACCGTGATCGCGCGTAAATTAGGGCTCCAGAAAGAGAAAGGTTCGCCTGTATGGGCCCTGTTGACCGAAGGCGTTCTGGCGATAGAAAAGGTATTGTCCCATTCGCAGCCCTGTGTGGACAGGTTCATTTCTCTGGGCGGGCCGGCGGTGAAATTGCCGCTGCACCTGAAGGCGATGGCCGGGTATCCCATTGAAAAGATTGTTCAGGAGCGGCTGGTTGACGGGCCGGTCCGGATTATCAACGGGGGAGTATTTACCGGCCAGGCCATAACCGAGGAACAAAAAGGTCTGCCTGCCGAATGTTCCGGTCTGACGGTCCTGCGGGTAGAGACCGAGCGGGAGTTGCTCAGCTTCACCCGGGGCGGAAGTGACCGGCGATCTTATAGTAATAGTTATCTCAGTTGTCTGGCCAGTCCGTTCCGGGAGCGTTTAACCACCGCGATCCGGGGAGAATTACGTCCCTGCGTGGCCTGCGGTTTCTGTGAAGACGTGTGCCCGGCGGGAATTATGCCATACCTTATCCATAAAACACTTTACGAGGGTGAACTTGAAGATGTTGAACTCGTACGCGTGGACTTATGCGTGGGCTGCGGTCTGTGTTCGTTTGTATGCCCATCTAAGATTGATCTGCGCGGGCAGTTTGTCGAGGCCCAGGAGGTCATCCGTCGAGAGCTGCACGGCCGGCCGGAGGTGCAGGCATGAAGGGATTGCTGAAATTCTTTGAACGTAACCGTAAAGACTTTGAAAAAGGCGGCAAACATGAGCGCTGGCAGCCTTTATTTGAGGTGACGGAGAATTTTTTCTTTCTGCCATTAACCTCCACGCGCATGGCTCCGCATATCCGCGACCCGCTGGATGTG
>JAFGHE010000071.1 GCA_016930295.1 Sedimentisphaerales bacterium | reverse complement strand
GTTTCACTGGTCAAGGGGAAGGGAAAAGAGGGCGACCACGCTGGGTCTCCCCTACATTAAGCGCGGATAATAAGTTGGTATTGAACGGGGCATGTTCCGACGGAGTGGTGGATTATGAACGGTTTAATCCTGGATTCCTGTTTCACAGGAATGACGCATAGCGAGGCAGAGAATCCTTAGACATAGAAATTGCCTTGACAGGCGAGGCGGGGTTTTGATTTTTAAGTATTCTCGGGCCGGAAAGTTTTCAGGGGGAAGGAGCGAGCAATTATTTTTCGTGCCTGGGGCAGGGAGGTGATCTGGTTTTGGGCCAGGCTTTGGATCAGGACATTGCCGAGTATAGTGGCTTCTACGGGGCCGGCGAGGATCTTTTTGCCGGTGGTGTTGGCGGTGAGTTGGTTGAGCAGGTCGTTCTGGGAGCCTCCACCGACGATATGGAGGGTATCAATAGTTTTTTGTGATAATGTTTCGAGGTTTTCGAGGACCTGGAAATAGCGCAGGGCGAGGCTTTCGAAGATTACGCGGAGTAATTGGCCGTTGTCATGGATTTCCTTCTGGCCGGTGCGTATGAGATATTCATTGATTTTTTCCGGCATGCGTCCGGGGGCCAGAAAGGATGGGTCTTCAGGGTCGATCCGGGCCTGGAATGGTTGGCTGTTGGCGGCGAGTTCGGTTATCTGGTTATAGTCAAGGTTGTGGCCCTGTTTGGCCCAGTATCGTCGACATTCCTGGATGAGCCAGAGTCCCATGATATTTTTCAACAGTCGGATTGTGTTCTGGACGCCTCCTTCGTTGGTGAACTCGAGTCGAGAGGTTTGCTCGTTGATGATGGGGGCCGGGATTTCCAGGCCCATGGGTGACCAGGTGCCGCTGGAGAGAAACGCCCAGTTTGACGCATCCTCGGCCGGGACGGCAGCAACAGCCGAAGCGGTGTCGTGGGTTCCGACGGAAATTACGGGGAAGGGCTTGCAGGACCACTTATCGGCCAGTTCGGGTTTGAGGTATCCGGCGGTTGAGCCGGGACGGGCAATATCAGGTAAAATATCGCCGGGCAGATCGAAGGCGTTCAGAATCGCATCGGACCATTGGCCGGTTTTCATGTCCATTAACTGTGAGGTACTGGCAATGGTGTACTCGGTGGAAATCGTTCCGCAAAGATGATACATGACAAGGTTCGGCATGAACAGCAGATGCCGGGCGCGCGCGAGCAGGTCCGGACGCTGCTGCCGGCAGGCGATCAGTTGATACAGAGTATTAAACGTCAGGAACTGCAGGCCGGTGTTCCGGTATATCTGTTGCCTGGGCATTACGGTACAGGCATACTCCAGTATCCCGTCCGTACGGTGGTCGCGATAATGGTACGGATTTTCGATCAGTTTTCCCTGTTCGTCCAGCAGGCCGTAATCCACCCCCCAGGTGTCGATGCCGATACTCTGGATATTCTTTTCGAGGGCGAGTGTTTTCTCGATGCCCGTATAAATCTCGTTCATCAGACGGTTGAAATCCCAGCGCAGGGAATCGTCCTGTTCAATGGGGCCATTTATGAAACGATACACTTCCTGAAGATGAATTGTTTCATTTTCAATCGTGACCAGCATGACCCGACCACTGGCGGCGCCGAGATCAACGGCGATATAATTGTTTCCAGACATAACTTAAGCCTCATTCCTTAAATTTATAAGCCATAATCACTACTTAAAATAGTATAACATATTTTCCATTAATGCAACATAATTTGTCCGCCGGTTACCGGAACGGCCTGGCCGGTTTCATAGGATTGTTCAATCAGATAAAAAATTGCTTTCATCACATCTTTGATGGTACAGCCGCGTCGCATGGGGATTTTATCTTCGTACGCGCGGCGTACCTCTTTGATGGTTTTGGCGCCGGGTACCTTGCCCGCGTGCAGATACTGGACCAGGAGCCCGTTTTCCGGATTGGACCAGAGCGGGCCGTCAAAGAAATTACCGGGGCACACGGCATTGACCTTAATGCCATCTTCGATCAGTTCCAGGGCGAACGACTGGGTTAGTCCGATACCGCCGAATTTACTGCCGGCGTAGGCCGCGTTACGGTTGGAGCCGGCCAGGCCGGATTTGGAATTTATCTGGATGATATCGCTGAGATAGTCGGGCCGGGCTTTATGCTGAAGGGCCAGTACTTTCGCCACCACCTGTGTACAAAGAAAATAACCTTTGTAGTTGACGGCGGATACAAAATCGAAGTCCTGTTCCGTCTGGGTTTTAACGCTTTCGGACTTTAACACTCCGGCGTTGGATATGAAGATATCTAATCCGCCATAATGCTTCACCACCTCATGGACCGCATTGGTGATGGAGTCCGATTCCGTCACATCGGTCGCCAGGGCCATGGCCCGGTCCGCGCCAAAGTGCTGTTGGATTTGTTGGGCCTGTTTTGTTGCTTCGTCTGCATAGATATCAGCCAGCACTATACAGGCACCCTCTCTGGCCAGTTCCCGGGCTATTTCCAGACCAATCCCCTGTGCCGCTCCGGTGACTATCGCCACTTTCCCCGCGACTCGTCCGGCGGGATACGTGTCAGGGTGGATGACCTTAAAAACACCGACATCTTTAACACCAAGAGCGTTAATCGGTTCGGATTGCTGATTAATCGTATTACTTAAGAGTTCGATTATCTGTTCGTCCGTGAGGTCGTCCGAGACTGCCACATTAACACCTGTTTCATTACATTCCTGAGCTGATGGGATCAGACGAACGATCGGACAGGCATTATCCCTGCTCAGCAGCATGCGCAGGATGGGCGCCACCCGGTTAATTGTTTCTGTTATGGAGTTTGGCATTGGTCTATCTCCGCTGTGCCTTATGGGCTTGAAAATATTTATCCAGAACAACCGCTCCGATTTGACGAAAGCGTTCTATTCGTTCGTGCGGATCGTTGTACTTGGGGTGCGGATTATTTCCGGCATCTACAAAACCACATTCGCCGTGAGCCGATAGAAACGCATGGGCCGCCAGCACGCAGATACCCTCCCGGAAGATGGCCTGAACATTATCCGGAACGGGCTGACCCTCAATGCATCCGGGTTCGATGGGCAACAGGTCGAGAGTGTTATGTTCGGTGCCGGCCACCACGGCGATACCGGCTCTGCGAATGGCAGTAACATAGTCGGCCAGTACATCCGGCTGATTGCGAATGGGAATAAACTCGACTAAGGAATAATTATTATCTCTGAGCGTTTGCACCAGTGTATCGAGAGGTGTTTCGTATTCACATAGAGGCTGAGCGCCGTCGGCCAGCACCGGATAACAGGGAATACCGCCCAGTTCCAGAATGAGCTCTTTGGCCTGCTTGAGGTTTATAAACGTTTCCGGGACAAAACAGGGTTTCCCGGCTTTCATCAGATGAGAACGAAATTCA
This sequence comes from Sedimentisphaerales bacterium, assembly GCA_016930295.1. Lineage (GTDB taxonomy): Bacteria > Planctomycetota > Phycisphaerae > Sedimentisphaerales > SM23-30 > JAFGHE01. The sequence goes on along the minus strand of JAFGHE010000071.1, from coordinate 3,674 downwards.
TTCTGGATCCCGACGGAATCCTGAGTATTCGCCTTAGGAGGGTTTCCAAGTATATCTGTAAGGACCTGAATCCTCTGTTCCGGGGGGACCTGTTCAAAAAAGACTTCCTGAAACGCCTGGGCCAGATGTCTTTCCTGAAGGGTCACCATATCCGGTTCACACCCATGACGCCGAACCACGCGAGCAATCACGGCCTGGTCATTTAGTTGCGTTTCAATGCCCTGCCGGCTGAATAGCTGTTCCAGCCTGGCAGTCATCTCCCGCATACGCAATGTGTCGTTGATGCGAATCGTATTAATCAAGTCCGCCGCCTTTTCTGATATTGGTTCGAATCGGGTAATGCCTTTACCGCAGAGGTAATATTTGCCGGGATTAGCCGGGTCATTGACACGAATTCCCTGTTGTTGTAAATCTGTCTCCAGGGCGATGATTTCGGTCCCAAAGAGCGGAAAGATGTCATGGAGGCGCGTCTGTTGGGCAAAGGTGCGATAGATGGAGAAATCATAGTAGTTCCCCACTCCCAGAACGTCTATATTCTGGTGATGGGCCATTGTTACCGCCTGTTCGACTGTTTCGAAGGCAGAAAAGTTTGGCGGAAGATGTATATGGCTGTTACCAGAGCCGAGGAACCATACATCCGGGTTCGAATGAACGCAAGTTTTGATTTGGTCAAGGGTGCCCAGTTCCAGCATAAATCCAGTTGTCGATGCCCGGGTATTTTGCATCCTGTTGTTCCGTTAGTTTATTCTTCTGATTCGGCAATAACCTGTGTAATCTTGCGCGGCGGCAGATGGATCGCACTTTCGAAGGAATCCGCGGCGGCTTCTTTAACCGCTTCGGAAAGTGTCGGATGGGCAAAGATCATTTCAGCCAGATCCCCGGCGCCGGCCTTCAGTGACAACATGGCGGTAGCGCTTTCGATTATTTCCGTGACGTTATGGCCGATCATGTGCACGCCCAGGAGGGTATCGTTTTCATAGTGGCGGATAACACGAACGAAGCCGAATTCTTCGCCCACTGCCATGGCCTTACCCAAATAGCCTATAGGAAATTCGCCCATGCGTACCGGGATATTCTGTTGCCGGGCCTGTTGGGTGGTCATACCCACGGAAGCGATTTCCGGGAAGGTATAGACGGCATTCGGCACGGGAAGGGATAATTCCCGGCTGTGTCCCAGGGCGTTTTCCACAGCCACATCTGCCTGGGCGCTGGCGGCATGTGCCAGCAGACATCGGCCGTTGGCGTCACCAATGCAGTAATAGTCTTTCGCGGCCGTTTCCATCCTGTTGTTGACTCGAATGAAGCCCTTATCGGTTTCAAGTCCGATGCTTTCGAGTCCAATTTCACTGGTATTGGGACGTCGGCCGGTTGCTACAAGTACCTTGTCAACTTGTATGGGCTGTTTGCCGGAAATGACAGCCTCTACTCGGCCATTTTTCAGTTCGAGATTTTTGACATTAATGCCGGTATGAATTTTGATACCGCGTTTTGACAGGACGGTTGCCAGGGCCTTCCCGAGCGACGGCTCCATTTCCGGCAGCAGAGAGTCCATTAATTCGACGAGGGTAACGTCAACGCCATATTGATGCATCATGCAGGCAAACTCGCATCCGATGACACCGCCGCCGACAATCAGGAGGTTTTGAGGTAATTCTTTCCAATATAGTGCCTCATCCGAGGTGCAGACGGTCTGAGGGTCTGTCGGCCAGCCGGGGATGCGTGCGGGGACGGAGCCGGTGGCGATGATGATTTTATCGGCGGTGAAGGAGTTCCGGCCGTTTTTTTCATCAGTGACAATGACTTTGCCCCGGTCGTTAAGAACCGCTTTGCCGGTATATAATTTTACGTTCCGCGCACCAAACAGACTCTTTATCCCGCCCCGCAGTTTTCTGACGACTTTGTCTTTTCTTTTTTGAATACCGGGCCAGTCGAAAGTGACTGTGCCGTTTATAGTAACGCCCAGCGACCGGGAATCCTGTATCCGGTGCATCAGCTCCGCGGAGGCCAGCAGGGCCTTTGAGGGGATACAGCCATAATTCAGGCAGGTTCCACCCAGATGATGGTTTTCCACGATGGCTGTTAGAGCGCCCATCTGAGCGGCTTTGAGTGCCGCGACATAACCGCCCGGCCCTGATCCGATGACGGCAACCTGATAATGTTCTGTCATGATGTTATCCTTATTAAGCATGTTTAAGCTATTAACTGTTCGGGATTTTCCAGCAGTTCTTTAAGCGTTTGCAGGAATTGTCCTGCCAGCAGGCCGTCGATAATACGATGGTCAGCGCTGAGGGTCAGAGTCATCAGTCGGGTCGGGCGAATGATTTGGTTTTCGACAACCACGCCTTCTCGAATGGTCCCTACTGCCAGAATTGCCGATTCCGGCGGATTGATGATCGCGGAGAATTCTTCGACACCAAACATCCCCAGATTAGTAATGGTGAAAGTTCCCTGTCCGGTTCCTTCGAGCTTTCCGTTGCGGGCTGCCTCGACAATTTCCCGGGTGCGAGCCGCCAGTTGTTCCAGGTTCATGCGGTCCGCATGTAACAGGACCGGCACCATCAGTCCGTCCTCGCTTCCCACGGCTATTCCGATATTGACGGAAGGGTATTCAACGATTTCTGAATCTTTATACTGGCTGCGGAAAACGGGATACTTGCGAATCGCCCGGGCGCACGCACAGGTTATAAAGTCATTGACACTGCAGGTAAATTGCTCTTTCATCCGGCGATATGAGGTAAACAGCAATCCCGCGTCAATGGTCGCCGTGGCGTAATAATGCGGTATATTCTGCTTGGCATAGAGGAGGTTAGCTGCTATTGCGCGCCGCATTTTACTAACCGTATGGACACGTGTTCCGGAGGGGACCACTTTAGCGTTTTCAAGGTCGGTTGAAAGAATGCGTCCATCCGGGCCGGAGCCGGCGCCCAGGGCAGCCAGGTCAAAGCCGGCCTGTCGAGCTGCTTTTCGTGCTGCCGGTGAGGCTTTGATATGGCCTGAAGGACTGACCGGAGGGGTCGCCTTTTGGGTAGTAAAATCCATCGTTTTTGACACAGAATCAACAGATGCGCCGGCGGCAGGCGGGGATGTCTCGGGTGATACAGTTCCCACAGAAGCCAGGTAAGCATCCATATCAATATCGGGTTCGGCCAGATACGCTACCGGCATCTTGACTTCGACAATATCGCCTTCCTGAGCTACGATTTTTGCAATATATCCGGCGTCCACAGCTTCCACTTCCATAGTGGCCTTGTCGGTTTCTATCTCCATAATAATCTGGCCGACTTCAATACGGTCGCCTTCTTTGACCTTCCAGGACAGGATCAATCCCTCCTCCATACTCTGGCCGGCCTGGGGCATTACTATGGGAACGACCGGGCCAAGTGACGGATCGAAGCCTTTGGCATGAGGATTCATGGATTTATCTTCCTGTTTTGAGATTTTTATATGTTCTGACAGATTCGGCGTTTCATCTGCGATAATAGCGATAGGCTCGGTGACATCAAATATACAATTTGAAAAAATCAGCGTTTGCATAAGAATCCCTGATACAGGGGATTTTACTTCGAGAAGCTCCTGGCCGGACTGAACAATACAGATGATATCTTCTTTTTCCACTTTTGCCCCGTTGTTCTTAACCCATTGATATAAAAGAACTTGATTAATATTCTGTATTT
>JAFGHE010000005.1 GCA_016930295.1 Sedimentisphaerales bacterium | reverse complement strand
GCTCGTCTTACAGATATTGCAAAACTACCTCAAGATGAGTTTCTTAACGACCCAGATAAAATCGGGAGTACGAAATATCATTTTATTTTAGCCATTGAATCAAGCATTGACATGTGCAACCACCTAATCTCTCGGAATGGATATCGTGTATCTGAGGACTATGGAGACACATTCCGGGTAATGGGCGAAGTTGGCGCTTTGGATATAGACTTTTCGGATGACCTGAGAAACATGGCCAAATTTCGAAACCGTCTGGTTCACCTTTACTGGGAAGTGGATGATAACCAGGTGTATGAAATTCTGCAAAATCGCCTCGTTGATTTTAAGAAGTTCCTGGATTCCATGGCGAGTTTTTTAGGATGGCAAAACCACATACCTCTATGATTCGGCCAATCCGTCACGTAGAAAAAGACCACATTATCCCCTTTTCAGCAAGGTAAGTATCGTCTTTCAGTAAACCGTGCCTACTATGGGGTTTTTCACATCGTATCAGCAACCCTGGTAGCTATGGATCATGCCCGCCCCAAACATTCCGGGGTGGAGGCGTCTTCTTGAGTATTATAATCATTAATGAGTGATGTGAATGGTTACTTTGCACACGCTCGATTTTACCTTCGATGTCACCTTTTCAGCCATAAATTGAATCATGAATCCCGACATTCTGGCCAGCGAGGACTTATCCAGCCTCAGTTCGTCTCCAGTGGGCGGGCTTCCCGGAAATTCCATGGGTTCACCTTTATATGTTACATGGATGTTGAGATTGTATTCGTCAAATAGGGCGTCTATGTGCACCGGACCATCTGTTTTATCGTGCATATAAAGGGCTTCAATAAGTTCGCGCAGAATATGCTTGGCCTCGTGAATAACCTGTTGCCGGGCGCCCCAGGTGGCTCCTTGGTTCTCCAGAAAACGGTATATTTCCGCTCCCGCATCCAATTGGGGTGACAACAATAGGCTGGCTTTTTGAGAGACTCCGATTCGAAAAATCAGATTCAGGGCGAATGCCACCATGGTGGCCACAGTCAACGAACTGCTGAATATAGAACCGGCCAAGGCGGGCAGGTTCTCATGCAGTGCGGGAACCACCTCGAGGCTGATCCCGGCCAAAAACGAAAGCCCCACGATGAATGTGCGGCGTGAGTCCATCATGCGGGTCATGATGAGTTGGATCCCTGAAGCAATTAAATAACTGGCCACGTAAAGCAGACCGGCGCCCATCACAGGAGGCGGCATCAAGGTCAGTATAACGGAAAATTTCGGCAGGAAAACCAGCGATATAAAGAAAAAACCGATAAAGTATCCAACCCGTCTGGAAGTGGCCCCGGTGGCCATGGAAAGTCCTACATTGGCAGCCGACATGGATGTCCCAAAGCCCCCGAGCAACCCGGAGGACAAGCAACCGATACCATCAGCCAGCATTCCTTTGCCGACGGATATCATATCTGCTCTTTTCCAGTCCGGATCATTGACTGTCTCACAGTTGATCACCACACCGGAAGCCTTGACGGTGGAGGCCAACGCACCGATGAGAAACGGGAGAATTAAATAGATGTCAAAGCTGAGGCCCGGGTGCTCCCACGACGGCAGGGCAAAGAGGGGCGCCGCTGCAATATCGCCCAGAAAGTTGCTGTTTGAAATTCCAACAACCATGGCAAGTCCGTAGCCGATTGCCAACCCAATCGCTGCCGAATACAGACGAAAGCTTCCCTTTGACCACACAACAAAGGCTATCATCGTGCTCAAAGTCACACCGCCGACCCATAACTCCGCAGGCTCGATGGCACTGTCGGATCCGCCCAGACCAACAAACCGTAAGATAGCTGTCTTAGTCAAAGAAAAACCGATCATCGCCACGACAACCCCCGAGACTTCGGGCGGAAACAATACTCGCAGCTTCTTCATAAACCGTGACAGGATTCCCTCAAAAATTCCGGCAGTCATTGTCATGCCAAGAACAAGCGCCAACCCGCCGAGCCGAGCTGCAATCAAGGAAGGGGTCAGATAAGCTGCGGTCGTAACATGGGGAATAAGAAAACCGGAGCCTATGGGTCCCCGGTTTCGAACCTGGAGAATAGTACCTAACCAAATGGCCAGCATTGACATCTTGACGCAGAAGGCCGCCTCGGCCTGGGTACCGCCGGCTTCAGCTACAACTATAACAGGATAGACGAGATAGATCACTGCAATCAGGAGGTGTTGGACGGCCAGGAGGACCGTAGCACCAATCGGCGGGTTGTCTTCAACACCGTATATGAGATTCGCCGGTTTAACGGTCATCGGTTCCCCGTAGGATATTACGAAAATGCCTTGAAATTAAAGTATGGTAACCTCAAAAAACATCGTCTGAAAACTTATGCAGAATTAAATACGCCAACAAATTTGGTACAATCAATAAAAAACTGAAAGAGACTATCAGCCAAAAGGCAAATTTAGGTACGGAAGGTTACCGGCCGGCTCTTCACTTATTGTTTACCCATTTTTTGTGGGGCTGTCCGAGTTTCTCAAAACGGTAACTGTATTTACTTGTTTTGTTACTTCTCTTGTGCCTCTTTTAACTCTTCAAAAAATTCCTTCAAAAATTTATCCCTTTCTTTCCAATC
>JAFGHE010000004.1 GCA_016930295.1 Sedimentisphaerales bacterium | reverse complement strand
TATCCACACCCCGCAGCACCACGACATTGCCGTCAGGGTCCTTGATGACATTGCCGTCGGCATGGAGCCAGGGCGTAGCTGCATATAGGGGCATAATACAGCAGAAAAGCAGCCCCACTATAAAAATTATGATGGGACCGACAGGTAGAATTTCAACTCTGGATTTGTCATTAACAGTAATGTCTGACTGGGATTCCATTATGATATACTCCTTAAAAATGGTTTATAAGCCTCAAATCATGGAATGACGCCAGCGTCAAAAGTATTGCGAACGTTTGTTTCTGGATTAAAAACAACGGTTTTAATTGCCAATATCCACTTTTGACGGTGGTATCTGGAATAACGCTTAAAACAAACATAAAGTAATAAATATCATGTAGTTACCTCTTTTTAGTATATAACGTTTAAATTCATGTTTTATTCTGTTACCGGGGCTATTTTTTATAGTAACGGTACAAGAATGTGGGCCGGCTGTTATGGCGTATACTTCAGGGAGCCCGCCGCCTCGAAATATTCACCGGTCATCAATTTGCCGACTACGTAAATCGTGTTTTCACCGGGCTGGAGGTTTTCCATACACTCAAAGACGTCAAAAGTGGCAGTAACTTTTGCCCTTATCTTCTCAAGTCTGCCTTTTATTTCAATAGTCCGGTCCAGGGCCTCAATTCCGCCGGGATAAAAGGTCAGCGGCTCACTCATGTCGATATCATTTGGGCCTATACCTTTCGGAGTGGTAAATATGGCTGTGACCGTGGTACTTTTGGTATTTGGTTTCAAGTTGGCTGGTTTACATTTCAGTTTCATTTCCACCTGGGCCTCGGCCACCAGGTAATCCGGTGTAATGGACAGGTCCAGCGTGGTAATAGAGTAGGCCGGCAGGGGAAGGGTATTATCTGAATCGAAACTGCCCACCAGGACGCAGTTTTCTCTCTGGCTGGTTCGATAAATACTACCCTCATCAGTAGAGACGCCTTTAAAAATGAGATCAAAATTGATATCATTTCTGGTATCTGTGTTAATCAGGATAACGCTCATCTGTTGATTATCCGGGCTGATGTAGGCCGATATTCTAGGATTATTCGAGTCAACGGAAGTTTCCACTCGCTGCCATCCGGAATGGATAAAAGCTGAATAGTGTTTGAAACCGTAATAGTCCGAGTTGATGGTGAAATTTGGATTTCCAGACGAGGGATTATCAAGGGTCACCAGACCGCCGGCATCGGCCCAGAACAAATCCCAATACAAATATCCGGATACACCCTCCACGGTCAGAGAGTTATGCAGCAACAGTGCCAGATTCATGGCATCGGGCCACGAATCCGTGGAGGCCTCGTACTCCGTCTGAAACAGGGGTTTTTCGCCGTACCGATTGGCAAAATCAGCCATGGCGTTATAATACAAATCAGGCGAGGCGCCGCTGTTGATGTTGTAGAGATGATGTGAATACCCATATACATGTGAATAGTCGAGGAGATTATCCAAATATCCGGCGGAGTTGGGAATACCTGCTGCTTCGGCTGCCAGCATCCTGGGCATGCTCAAGCCCATACGGTAAATCAATTTCTGCCAGACCGCCTCGAATGCCTGATCATACCCGGCCAGCGAATCAGTTTCCGTGCCACTGTATCGGCAGGTATCCCAGTCGGCCTCCCAGTCCGGTTCATTTTGGATATTGATATAGTCGGCATTGACACCATAGGTGTCGCGCCAGACTTCCAGACTGTCCGCCCACCATTGGCCCAGTTCATCGTACATGTAATCACCATTGGCATTCTTTTTAAGAGTTCCGCGATTCAGGCTGTCATTACTTTTTAGGTAGGTGGGGGGTGACCAGCAGGAGATCATAATCTTCAGGGGCCGGCCCAGGGATTCCTCCCCGGCGGCGATGATTTGGGCCGAGTTGCTCATATATTCGTCGCCGGCCTGGTCATAAACGTTTCGCACGCGGTAGATGTCCAGCCCCAGTTGACCGAACAGGATATCATAAATTTCAGTTTTCAGAGGGTGATCCGTAAGCCGGTTTTCATACCACGCGCCGGCGGCGCCAAAGCCTTCAATCTCCTGGTGCCGGGAAGTGGCATCTACCAGTCCTTGAGCTGAAAGTGGATCAATACCGGCGACAGAGCCGATGACTTTGATGTCGTCAATCGCGATTTGGCCGTTGTCTCCGCCGGCGGCCACCGCTCGGATCCGAATCCGGATGGGTCCGCTGTAACCACTCAGGTCCACAGTCGCCCGGGTATAGGGATCACTGATTGAAGTATGCTGTGGGCCGCTAAGGCTCCAGATACTGTGATGCCATATTCCGTCGTCAAATACATCGACACGGAGTGAACCGATATCCTCACCAAACATGTGATAATAAAACGTCAATTTACAGCCTGTCCCGTTAATTTCCGGCCCTTCGAGATAGGCGGTATCATTGGCTTGACCGGCGCCGCCAAACCTGGATAATGTTTCCAGAAAGACATACCAGTCACTGCCGTTGTCTCCGCCGTCAGGACCGGTAGTACCCCTGTATCGGGCAAGTATCGTGGGACCGGAATTACGGGTCCAGTCGTGGGAATCCTCCGTAACGTTCATCCATTCTCCAAAGCCATTCTCGAAATCCGCGGAGCTCAGGATCAGGTGAGTCCCGTCGTGGGGCAGGGCGGATACCATGTCCGAGTTGAAGGATTCAATAGAATCCATATTTACGGCCATGACATAATAATAATAGGTCGTAAGATTCGTCACATCATAGTCAATGTAATCGGGCTTTCTCAAAGGCAAGTGGTTAAGCTGGCTAAAACCGCTGCTGGAACTGGTGGAACGAAAGACGTAATAGCCGGCCAGATCATTTTCCGGATTATCGTCCCAGGTGAGTTCGACAAACCCATTTCCTGCATCAGCGGTAAGTCCGGTAGGTGCTGCAGGAGCCTCCAGATCGTAAGCGACCAGACTGTTCAGATATACCTCCAGGTTTGTATACTCCAGGTGCAGGTCATAATTATTGCGGTCCGCAGGATTCGTTTTATTCAGGCCATTGGCGATTTCCCACGTATCCGGCATTCCATCATGGTCGGTATCCGCCGGTGGTGGCAGCGAATTCAATGTCGGCCAGCCGCCTTCGGTCTGCTCATGCGTCGTGGAAATTGAACGGCCCGTACCATTCATCACATCTGTCACGATCCGCGCATCGATAATATCCCGCGACGGGTAACTGGCCCCGGCTTCGGCCAGCACATCCTCCAGGGCCACAGTGGCGGACGTGGTGGTCACCGACTCCATGGGAATCTCATAAGAGCGGGCCTTGTAAGCGGCAATCTCATCTGTGTCAAATCCCTTAAAGCTTACCAGGCTCCATTGATCCGCAGGGACTGTAATGCTATGGTAATTAGCGCCATACCCATTGCCGGACCAATACGCGTAGGCATCTACGGCACTCTCCTTGAATGCTGCCGTCCAGGACGAATCCAAGCCCTGTATAAATACATTGCCTACGAAATTATACCGGCTGGTGGTATCCGTATCCGCGTTATAACCGGGATGTCCGCCTGCCCAGTTATAAACCACGTTGTTACGAAAATCAAAAAGGATACCTTGCGGGTCACTGCTGGTACTGGTATAGTTACCGGGACGGGGATTCCGGCCGTTATTGTGCGCGTACAAGTTATGGTGATACGTTTTGGATTCACCGTACTCACCCCTGATCAGTGAACCATAGCTATGTCCCTCATAAGTCAGCGCTTCACTCATAATACACCACTGCACGGTTACGTTGTCCGACCCATCCTGACAGGAAATGGTTTCATCCCGGGCATAGGATGCGCTGACATGATCGATAATGATATGATGGCCCGTATCGATATCAATCGCATCACCGCTGGAGTTGGCCCCGCCTTCGTCGACGCGTACACGCAGGTATCGGATGATGACATCCGAAACGCTACCAATATAAATACGGCCTTTCAGGCAAATACCATCGCCCGGAGCCGTCTGGCCGGCAATGGTCGTATTGGATTTCGGTCTTAAAAGTACATCACCTAACTCGATTATCCCTGATACCCGGAACACAATCGTCCGGTTGCCGGAACTGACGGCGTCAACAATCGAACCGGGGCCGCTGTTTGTCAGATTTGTTACCTCATAAACGTCACCGCCGCGACCACCGACAGCGTAACGGCCTGATCCCTCGGCACCTGGAAAGGCAACCGGCACTGCATTGACTAATCCGCACATCAGGCAAAAGAACAAATTTACTGTCCATATAATCACTCTATTCTGTTTCATAACTCAAATTCCCATTTTAAAAATCTCTGATACGCTATTTAATATGACATTTCCCATGTAAACAGCTAAAAAACATTAATTTTTCCTTTGCTATCGATAATTCTACAAAAAATCTTATTGTAGCGTCAAGGATATAACGTTGGCACAGACACTATTTAACGCAACTAAACAAAAGAGGAAAATTTCAATATTTAATTGCGTTAAATTATGTCTGCCAAATGTCAATTTTGCATAAGGCCTGCTGTCTATCTATCTATGGTTTGAACTTCATGGTACCCACGGCATCGAAGTATTGGCCGGTCGTCAGTTTGCCGACCACGCGTACCGGAGTTTTTTCGTTGGGTTCCAGTTGTTCTATACATTCACTTATATCAAAGTTTGCGGTAATCGTAGCCTTGACTTTCTCGCCTGTACCTTTGTCAACAATTGATAGAGTATCAGCTTCGAGGCCACCGGGATAGAAGGTCAGCGGCGTAGTCTGGTCGATATTGGCTGCACCTATTCCCTTTGGCATTTTTAAGGTGGCGGTAACGGCGGTATATTTGTCAAGGGTTTTTAAGTTTACGCTTTTTGGTTTGGTTTTGAGTTTCAAGGTCAGCGGGGCAATGACTTCCACGCTGCAGTCATCAGGTTCTGATGCATAGGGTCCATCCTTTAACTGCAGGTCGATGGTGTGCTCGCCAACAGGAAGTTGTATTTGAGCCGCTTCGCCGGTTGCCTGGTAGTCAACGTCGTCAATGGTCCAGGTCCAATTATACGTGTGAGTCTCATTAGGATCAGTGGAGCAGGAACCGTCCAGAGTGACATTGGCATAACCATCGATAGAAGCGTAGACGGTCTGGTCCGGGCCGGCATCGGCATAACACGTCTCGCTTTCCAGGGCGATAGACAGGTCCAGTGTGGTTATCGAATTTGCCGGCAGGACCAGCGGGTCGTTTGGATCGTAATCTTCTATCAGGGAGCAGTTTTCTGTCTGGCTTGTTCGATACATATCACCGCTGTTAACAATAAAGCCGGCAAAGGTAAATTCGTTTTCATAAACATCATCCCCGGTATTGATAATGACTACACTTAGTTCGTCTTCGTCCGGGCTGATGTAAGCCGATATCAACAGGTCCGTCGCATTGGCTTGGGCCTCCACCCGCTGCCAGCCGGAATGAATAAAGGCGGAGTAGTGTTTGAATCCATAGTAGTCGGAGTTTATACTGAAACTCGGATTCGCATCCCAGGGATTGTCAAGTGTTATCAGACCGCTGGAATCGCCCCAGAACAGGTCCCAGTACAGATACCCGCTTGCGCCTTCCAGGGTCAGCGTGTTATGCATCAGAATCGCCAGATTAAGAGCATCCGGCCAGGCGGAGATAGCATCCTCGTATTCCGTCTGGAACAGCGGCTTGTCGCCGTAGGTTTCGGCAAAAGTCTGCATGGCAGAGGCATAGTCGAAAGGCGGAGTAACATCATCGACATTGTCGGAATAAAAGTGATGGGCATAGCCATACACATGATCGAGATCAATCATAGCGTCAATATAGTAATGCGCATTGCCGAAGCCGATGGTTTCCGGCGCGAGCATTTTGGGCATTGCCTCGCCCATGCGCGTATTCAGCTCCTGCCAGACCGCTTCAAAGGCCTGATCATACCCGGCCAGCGATTTGGTTTGGGTGGGAGCAAATTCGCAGGTCTCCCAGCCGGGATTCGTATAATTGACTTCATTTTGTATATTGATATAGTCGGCATCAATGCCGTAGGTGTTGCTCCAGGCATCTAGCGAGTCCGCCCACCAATCGGCATACTCCTCGTACATATACTCACTGCCGTCCTTTTTAAGAGTTCCTTCTTCTACCTGGTTATTGCTTTTCAGCTCAGCCGGGGGCGACCAGGAGGAGATCATAATCTTCAGGGGTCTGCCTAAAGATTCCTCAGCGGCCGTGACGATTTCAGACGCCCGATCCATGTAGCCGTCTTCGCTGGGCTTGTCGTAGGTATTACGCAGCCGGTAGATGTCAAGGCCCAGTTGACCAAAAAGAAAGTCATAAATTTCATTTTTCTGGGGATGGGCCGTCAAATAGCTGTCGTACCAGGCGCCGGCGGCGCCAAAACCTTCGATTATCTGATAGCCGGTATTGACACTTACCTGGCCGTCAGAATAATACTCAGGAATACTATTAATATCAGGGCCGAGAAACTGGGCGTCATCTACATAGAAACTTACACCCGTATCACTCTCGAAGTAAAATGAAAGAGCTTCCAGCGTGCCGGTTACATTCAATGTAAAACCGCCCGCCAGGTAGGTCCAGGTGTCGTCCGTGCATATGATTTCATCCATAGTATAAAAATTAGCACCGCTATCATCTGCCTGTAACACCGTAAGTTTCACACTGGCACTGGCAGTGTTCTCCAGTCTTACCCATCCGGAAATCGTACGTGTGTCTCCTTCATTCATTAAACCCATTATACTTCGCTGTAGTCCATGCCAGTAGTCCGTCCGGTTATAAACACGGGCACTGAAGTTTCCGTTACGTGTGGGAGAGTTGACAGCTTCGATGGAGCAACCACGCGCGTTCCAGTCCAGGGTCGTGCCGCTTTCAAAACCGGGATTGGTCAGGTAGTTCATAGTATTCTCACTCAAGGCAAACACGGCGTCATCCACGAAGAAATTTACATTCGGGTCAGGGCCCTCAAAGTAAGCATAAAGTTCCGTTAACGTACCATTAATATTGAGCGTAAAGCCGCCGCTCAAATAGGTCCAGGCGGTATTACTGCCCGTAGCTGAATCAAGATTATAATAATGAGTGCCGTTGTCATCTGTTTGTTGCACCGAAAGGATCAGAGTGTCACTGGCGACATTATCGAGCCTTACCCATCCGGAAAGAGTGCAGGTCTGTCCGTCACTGAGTATACTCATGATGTCCTGCTGTATTCCCTGCCAGGTGTCGGTTCTGCCGGATGCCTGGGCGCTATAGTTGCCACTGTAAACGGGCGAAGTTACCGCGGCAATGGAACAACTGCGTTCGAGCCAGCCGGTAGTGTCACCGGTTTCAAAACCGGGATTGGTCAGGGGATTGTCGGTTGATTCGTCGAGTCCGTAGACTTCGATGTCATCAATGGCAATATTCCCCAGATACCCGCCGGCTGCTACCGCGCGTAAACGGATCTGAATGGGCCTGGTAAAGTCAGTCAGATCCACAATCGCCTGGGTGTATGGATCACTTTGCGAGGTATGCTGCTGTCCGCTGATACTCCAAATGTCGTTATTCCAGGTCCCGTCGTATACATCCACGTGGAGAGATCCTATATGATTGCCATACATATGATAATAAAATGTCAACACACGATTGGAACCATCGATCTCAGGGCTTTCAAGCCAGGCCGTATCACCAAGTTCATTGGCGCCATCATAGGCTAAGGCTGTCTCAAAGAATACATACCCGTTACTGTTATCGGCGCCGCCGTCGGGGCCGGTATTGCCGTAAGATTCACCGATGGGAGTTTTGCCGGAAGAGCGGATCCAGTTGTGCGAATCACCGGTAACGTTGGTCCAGTCACAGGGATCTTCCTCAAAATCCTCACTGCTGAGCAGGCTGAGGCTGTCCTCATTGAGCATGGTTAATACCTTGGTGGAGTAGGCGGATTCATTCGCATCCATATCTACAGCTGTTGCAGCATAAAGATATATAGTATCATTCAGCGCGGTATTGTCGATATACTCGGAATTCGTCAAAAGAGAACTGTTCAGTTGAGTATATCCATCCTCTGAGAGCGCATAACGATATACATTATAGCCGTCCAGGTCATCTTCGGTGTTATCGCTCCAGTTGAGGGCAACGGTTTGGGTAGTCGATAGTACCGTCAGTCCCGACGGCGCCGCCGGAGGGATAAGAGCAGGGTCGGCAGGTTGGTCGTCGTTCCTGCGGGCATACAGGGTATCTTTAACAAAACAACCCATCTCGCCTTCCCCGCAGCGCAGCGTCCAGTTGGTATTGAACATCGGCGGACCCCATTCATAACTGGCGACCCATGCGGTATTACCTATCTGAAGATCTTCCATATATTCCATTAACGGTTCGCCATAGCTGGTTATCGTACCGCCGTAAAAGACACTATCGGGTTCGGCACTATCACTGAATCCCCATTCGGTCATGAGGATGGGATACACTTCGGCACATGTATTTATTTGATTCACATACCAGGAATTATTAACCCAATGAGTGGGATAGATATGAGCGATCATGGCGATATTATTGCCGCCCACCGGATCGCTCACCGGATAGGTAGCGGCCGGGCCAATAGCCTGAGACCAGCTCGGACCGGCGACCAGAATAAGAGTATTCGGCGCATACTCGCGCACAATATCAATCCAGGTCTGCATATCGTCCCGGACACTCAGCCAGTTTTCTGTCTCTGTGCCGTCGCGATTGATCGGTTCATTGAATAACTCGAAAATAACGTGAGAATCGTCGGCAAAGCGGGGCGCCATATACTCCCAGAACTCCGAGGTTGCTTCAACATGATCATACGTGTCATCAATAAAATGCCAGTCAATTATAACATAAAGATTCTTCGCAGCGCAATAATCCACTACCGGCCGGAGAAGATTGTCATAAAAATCATCATTTTCCGCATCAAAACGATAGGGCCAGCTACTGGAATTTTCAGGAGGATAAATCGGAATTCTGATGACCCGCGGATACCAGCCCACGGAACTGCCCTGGGTATCGCAGGGATCCGTAAGTCGGTCGATCATATTGATAGCGCCGCCCTCCCAGTCCTCAAGGAACCCTAAATCAATTAGAGAAATACCCCGGAGCACTACCACATTTCCCAGGGGATCTTTGATTTGATTGCCCTCGACGTGTAACCAGGGCATAGCGCCATGAAGCGACGTGATCAGATAGAAAAGCAGCCACGCCACAGAAAATATCATCGTTCTGGCCGGCCAATTCTTCACACCACCTCTGTCGTGAAAATCTGCAACTGAAATCCGTTTCATTAATGCATCTCCTTGAATATAAAAACGATTTTCAACATGACTGATAAAACATTGGGAATAAAAGCTTCGATCAGGGATGAACCTCCTGTGGGACTGTAATTGTCGTCTTCCAGGTCACCTACAGTTTTTACTCCTGGTTGATAGAAACCATGGCTAGTCTACTATACCAAAGGTTTCTCTAACATTATTTCTATACCGAAGTTACATTTGATTCGGTCATAGATTAAATTGTACCAAATCCGGTCCGCAGTTTCTAGTACTTATTCTTAGTCTTTTGTTTTCAAGGGCTTACATTAATAAAAATGTAACTCGTTGTGCGGATCAGTATTTATTGATGCGGAGAGATGGATTTATCATTAATCCACACCCTCCGTATTTGGTATCTGGTTTTAAAAGATATCGTATCATGAAGTAAATTTTGAGGTTGAGGTTAGTGTAACCAGTTCTCAATAAAGCCCAGTAAGTCTTCCAGGGTAACAGTGCCGTTGTGATTAAAATCGAAGGCATTGCACCAGAGGTTGCCTGCATTACAGTCATCCCTGCCATATTGTTCGGAGAGGTCTGCAAAGATATCAAGATCAAGCCGGCACGGCGACATGTATACTCCATCGATAATCTGCCGGCTGATTCCCGGCCCTTCCCAGGCCGCTTCGATATGGTCGCCACCGCCTCCTTCCTTATGCAGGACTTCGATATAATATTTCTGGCCGGCTGTCAGTGAAAACGACGATGACTCCTGCTGCGCATACTTGTCCCATTCCTGGTAACCTGTCCAGCCGGTCACCTGGGCAATGAGGGTGGCGTTGGCCGGATTGTCATCTGTGCTCAGGTAGAGTTCACTGCGGTCGTCACTGGCAACCCAGAACGTGTAATTGCCGCTGACCGGCGGATGCACATATCCGCGTATCCGCGTACCGTAGTCGTTCGTCCAGTAATTAGGACCTTCTAAGGTTGTAATTAACACTCTTCCCGTGGGATTATCCGGATAATCTCCGTGGCTGGTTAAATCACTTACAGAGGTTCCCGAAATACCCTCCCACCATTCACGCAGAATGGCGCCTGTACCGACCTCTCCACTTACAATAATATGGATAACGGATGAATTCGTTGTGGTATCATCATTGTCGGTGGCCCGGGCTCTCAAATAGTAGTGACCGGCAGGCACATCATTCCAGGTATAGGAATAGGGCCAACTGGTATCTTCACCGAGTTTCGTGGCGCCCTGTAAAAACTCTACCCTGGCCACGGTGCCGTCACTATCGGAAGCGTCGGCGGTAATGGTGATATTGTCTCCCCATGTAAAGGATGCATCATTGGCCGGGGAGGTAATCAAAACATTCGGCGTGTTGTTTCCGCCGGAACTGGGCTGGTCGTCGTTTCGACGCAGGTAAAGCGTATCCTTGACAAAACAGCCCATTTCACCTTCGCCGCAGCGCAGCGTCCAGTCCGTCCAGAACATCGGCGGGCCCCAGTCATAACTGGCGACCCACGCGGTATTACCTATCTGGAGACCTTCAATATAGTCCATCAGCGGCCGGCCGTACCCGGTTATGGTACCGTTCAGAAGGTCGCAGGGGTCGGGGCTGCCGCTTTGACTGAATCCCCACTCGGTCATCAGGATCGGATACATCTCGGCGCAGGTTTCTATATGGTTCATATATCCCGAAGGATTACGCCAGTGCCCGGGATAGATATGAGAGACAATGACAATGTTATCTCCTGTAACCGGATAGTCGGCCGCCGGACCAATAGCCTGAGACCAGCTCGGACCTGCCACCAGGATCAGATTGTCCGGAGCATACGTGCGCACAATATCGATCCAGGTATGCATATCCTCTCTGACACTCAGCCAGTTGGCGGTCTCTGTACCCACAAAATTAGTCGGTTCATTATACAGTTCAAAAAGAACATGGGAATCGCCGGCAAAGCGGGGCGCCATATACTCCCAGAACGCGGAGGTTGTTTCCACATGGTCAAAGGTGTTATCTATATAATGCCAGTCAATAATGACATAAAGGTCTTTCGACGCGCAGTAATCCACAACCGGCCGGAGAATATTGTTGTAGAAATTATTATTATCCGGGTAGAACCGGTTAGGCCAGCCACTGGATTCATCAGCCGGCACAATTGGAATGCGCACAACATTTGGATACCAGCCCGTATAACTGCCCTGCGTGTCGCAGGGATCAGTAAGCCGGTCCACCATGTTGATAGCGCCGCCCTGCCAGCTCTCCAGAAAACCCAGGTCAATCAGTGATACACCTCGCAGTACCACTATATCTCCTGACGGATCTTTGATGAGGTTGCCGTCAGTATGTAACCGGGGAGTATCGGCTGACAGGGGTGCGATGGCATA
The DNA here is from genome assembly GCA_016930295.1 of Sedimentisphaerales bacterium. Lineage (GTDB taxonomy): Bacteria > Planctomycetota > Phycisphaerae > Sedimentisphaerales > SM23-30 > JAFGHE01. The sequence continues at coordinate 1,203 of JAFGHE010000004.1, read as the reverse complement.
AAATATCAGCCACACCAGAAGAAATAAATTTATTCTGGTAAGTCGAAATTCTACCCTGCGCCCGCTATCAGAATTCCGGTCTGATTTTGGTTGCATTACTAAAATTTCTATATATCACAAGTTACTAACGCCAGATTTCGGCCACGTTATTGTATTCCTCAAGATTGATAACGCAGTCACCATTCAGGTCCAGGTCACCACAATCACTCGCGAGCCAAGAGCCCATAAATATCGGAAAATCAATGTCATCAACAGTACTGTCCCCGTTGAAATCGGCGTATAACACGGCGGTGGGCGTTGCAGACTGTTCTCCGGAATAACCACTTTCGTTGGTACTGACATCTTCGGCAGTGACCACATAGTAGTAGGGGGTTCCATTGTCGGCCTCGAGATCGAGGTACTCAGAATTGGTCAGCAGTGTGGTGTTCACCTGGCTGTAGCCGCTGCCGCTGGAGGTGGATCGATAAACATTGTAACCGGCCAGGTCACCTTCACTATTATCATTCCAGTCCAGCGAGACTGCAGAAAAACCTGGTGTTGCGGAAATGCCCGTAGGTGGATCCGGCGGTGTGGCATCACCACCGACATAGGTGAATTCCATCCAGGTTATATTCCAGTAGGTCGAATCCGCTGACAGTCGCATAATCTGCTCACCGGCCGTCAGGTGGACATCAGTGGCATAGACGCTGGTATAGGTCTGCCAGCCGCCGGTTGGCGAAAAACTAACCGTACCTGTCACATTATCGCCGCCAAAATCGAGATGGAAGCTACTATTACCGTAGGTGTTGGAGGCCACCCGGAATTCAATATCATAATCCCCTGTATAGGCCACATCCACAGTGTACTCCAGCCATTCGCCGCTGAAAATCCAGCCGACGTTGTAATTGCCTTCGCCGCATGCTTCCACGTCCACATCGTCCGAGCGATAGTCCCCTCCGGTATTGCCGCTGTCGGTGTCATGATAGGCTATGCCTTCCCCACCGGTGTCATAATCTTCCGCTTGTACTGTTCCCGGAATGGCATGCGGATCCGGGCCCGGATAGGGATCTCTGCCAAAAGGCATGGCGGAATCTTCGTTTGAGTAGTCCGATTCATTCGTATTCGTATCAACGGCAGTCACCACATAGAAATAGGTATAGCCATTTACGGCGGTGTCATCATCATAATCCGAGGTAGCCACCAGCGAACCATTGATCTGGCTGT
>JAFGHE010000070.1 GCA_016930295.1 Sedimentisphaerales bacterium | reverse complement strand
TTTAAAATTATATTCGGGCAAAAAAAAAGCATGATATGGCAGCCCCAAGGTCGGAGGCTTTTGTAGGGGGGTGGGAGTCGGACCGCCATATCAAGCCTATATCGCAAATTTTATTTACTTTTAATTATTTCTACCCACTACGCTTAGGACCTCATCTCCGATCCTATTATTGAGTAGTGCTATCTCAATCGTCACTATATTATCGGTGATGAATAACAATTTGGCTATCAGGAAAATCCTGATTTTTTAGAGGAAAAAGCCTATTTTTGACTTATCCAGACAGTGATATAAGTGATATTATCGGACTTATTAGGCCTTCCAATAGGTAAATCTGACTATTTGTGTCACGGATTGAGTGTAAATTATTGCAGGAGAGGAGCTATCAGGCACTTTTGCTGTGTGAGGTGTTATAAACTTACTGTTATGAATCAAGGGTAGTCAGGCCTTCCCGGATGGCGTATTTGGTTAGTTCAGCCACATTGTCTATATCAAGTTTAATCATAATCTGTCGTCGGTTGGATTCCACGGTTTTAACGCTAACACATAGTTGGGCGGCGATTTGTTTGGTCGATTTTCCTTCGGCCATAAGTTGTAAGACTTCTCTTTCCCGGCCGGTAAGTATATCGGAAACAGAGACTTTATCCGCGGTTAAATGGGCGACATAATCTTCCACCACAGCGCCGGTAATCTTGGGGCTCAGGTAGGTATTGCCGGCAGTAATAGCCCGAATAGCCAGGATTAGCTCATCGAAAACACTTTCTTTAAGGACATAACCGGTAACTCCGACCTTAAGCATATCCGCCACAAAACGGCGATTGGAGTGCATGGATAAGGCCATGATTTTAATTTTGGGATTTTTGGAGAGTATCTGCCGGCTGGCTTCTATACCGTTGAGGTCGGGCATACTGACATCCATGATGACGATGTCGGGATTAAGTTTATGAGCCAGTTCGACCGCCACCCGGCCGTTTTCAGCCTCGGCGATGACTTCCAGGTCATCTTCTGTTTGTTTCTCAATCATGGAGCGCAGGCCGTTTCTGACAATACCATGATCATCGGCCAGTAATATTTTCATACTCATTTTCACCTCCAGAGGTCATGAACCCAGTATAAACAGTTCATATTATAATCATAACATTATATTCTTCGCACCGAATAGGCAAAAATCAACTAAAATTTTAACTCCTTTTGCCCCCCCGGGCATTTAAAGGGGCGGAAATAATAATCTTTGTTCCCTGTCTTTGCTGGGAGTCGATATCAAACGTGCCACCTAGATGGCTTAAGCGTTCGCGGATACTGAATAAGCCAAATCCGCCGCTGCGGCTGAGATAGAGGCTGGTTTGGGCCGGGTCAAAGCCGATGCCGTTATCCGTGGCAACTATACAAACCTTATCTTTTTCGGCCCTGATGGATAACATGACTTTAGTTGCCTGGGCATGTTTGATTACATTGACGAGCAGTTCTTTGACAACCTGAAAGAGCAGGATACGCACATCCTCAGAAAGAGGTTTTGGCTTGCCGTCATCCTCAAATTTGGTGGAAATTTTATTTTTATCATGAAAGAGTTCATCCAGTAATTCGGCCAGAGCCGGTTCCAGACCCAGTTCATGAAGAATAGGGGAGCCCAGATCGAATGTAAGACTCCTGATATCCGCGATAGAATTGCCGATCATTTCACTGATATCTTTAAGGGCCTCGGCCTTGCTCTTATCCTGCTGGGCTGCTCGTAATGCGTCAAGATTCATTTTTGAGAGCACCAGCGACTGGCCGATACGGTCATGGAGCTGATTGGCAATTCGCTGTCTTTGTCTTTCTTCTGCCAGGGACAGTTCTGAAGTCAGCGATTGCAGTTGTTTTTGATAATCGAACAGTTTTTCCTGGGTTTTTATACGTTCGGTGATATCCTGTCCGGAACTCAGCGTACCTGCCGGTTCACCCTCTTCGTTCCGTAGAAGAGTATTGTGCCAGGCGATTATTCTTTCTTCGCCGGTGCGGGTCATGACCACGTTTTCATAATATTCCACCAGACGGATTTCACCTGCCATAAGCCGATAAAATACATCTTTGGTTTTCGGTCTTATATTTTCGGGAATAAAGTTATCGAACCAGTTTTTCCTGATAACATCTTTTTCCTTACAACCGAGAACCTGGCAGCCTTTTTTATTGATCAGGGATACTTTTTGATCGGCATCAATAACGAGAAAGATGGTTCCGGCGACATCGAGATATTGCCGGGCCTTGTCCTTTTCCCTGCGCAGTTGTTCCTGAGCCTGTTTAAAGTACGTGATATCGCTGATAACACTGATGGTACGGTCATAGTGGCCGGATTCATCGGTCAACGCGGAGGAATTGATTCTCACATCGATTACATTTTGGTCCCGGCGTACCATTTTGTATTCTTTATTAATTCCCACTCCTTTAATAAATATCTCGGCCAGATCTATCCGGGCCTGGCTGAGACATTCCGGATGAATAATGGTCTCATAGTCCCGGCCGATTATCTCCTTGGAGTTATATGCCAGAATTTCTTTCACCCGGGAATTGCAGTCGATAATAATTCCTTCTTTATTGACCAGGATAATCAGGCTGGCGGCGGTTTCAAATATGGAACGGTAGTTTTGTTCACTTTGTCGGAGTTGTTCTTCATTGAGCCGGAGTTGGTTGATACTGGCGCGAAGTTGCTGATTGGCCGATTGGAGTTGCTGTTCACTGGCGCGGAGTTGCTGGTTGGCGGCCCGGAGCGCCGTTTCGGCCTGTTTTTTTTCCAGGATATGTTCCCATTCCCGCAGCGACCGTTCGGCGATATGAGGCATATCCGCCAGGGTATCCGCGGATTTTACCACATAATCCAGGGCGCCCCGTTTCAGGGCGTCCACCGCGATTTTTTCATCTCCCTTACTGGTCATCACGACCAGGGGTATGTTATGGTTTTCCTTATCCCTGGGTATCAGTTCGAGCCCGGTCCCGTCCGGCAGGAACATATCCGCAATAATCAAATCCTGGAGCGCGCCGGTCAGATGTTCCTGAGCTTCCTGCAGGCTGGAGGCGATACTCAATCGCATCGGGCCGTGATATTTAGTAAAGGCCCGTTTGATTAATGTCACATGTTCACTTTCATCTTCTACGAGCAATATGTTTTTTTTCTTATTCGGCATGATAGTGTTTCATTCTCATGTGTTACTTCTTATACGGGCTGGCGGAGTCAGGCCCTGTCTTATTAAAAATCCGGTCGGTTCGTTCGTTCCTTTACGCCCAGGGCCGGGTGTTCCAGCCCAGCCAGTAATACCCCAGATCCTTCATCAGGTTATTAAATTTTTCGAAATCAATGGGTTTGACCAGGTAGCTATTGGCGCGGTATTCATACGCCTGGGCCACATCCTGTTCGGCTTCGGAGGTGCTGAGGATTACGGTTGGTATTTTATAAAGGTTATCCGTGGTCTTTATCGTTTTAAGTACATCCAGGCCGTCGATTTTGGGCAGGCGCAGGTCCAGCAGGATCAGGTGGGGGCGGGGACTTTTTTCCGGGGCCGAATATTCATTCTTATGGAAGAGGTAATCAAGACATTGTTCACCGTCCAGCACATGATGAATATTATTCAGTACCCGATGTTTATTCAGATTGCGGATGACCAGTTCGGCATGGCCGGGATTGTCCTCCACCAGCAAGATAATTAAAGGCTCGCCGTCTAACTTGTTTTCTGACATAGGGCTTCTTCTCCAGGCATAAGGGGTAACGTAAAACAAAAGGTGCTGCCGTGTCCGATCCCGTCTGATTCGACCCAGATACGGCCTTTATGCAACTCGATAATTCTTTTGACCAGGGCCAGTCCGATACCGGTGCCGTCACTATTGGGGTCCAGTTTGTCAAATAGTCCGAAAATTTTATTATGATAGTGAGGTGCTATACCAATCCCATTATCGCGGACAAAATAAATGCTTTCTCCGTTTTCCTGCCGGACGCCTATTTCGATCCGGGGCTGAGGTTCATCCGGCGGGATGAAGTTGGCGGCATTATCGATCAGGTTCTGTATGACTTCCAGCAGACGCCGGTGGTCACCATAGACCATGGGTAACTCAGAGACGATCTCGACCTGTATATTTTTTTGTTTAATTCTCCCGGCGGTTATTTCCAGTGCCTCATCCACCAGCGTTCGCAAAGATATTTTGACAGAGGGATTGATCATCCGGCCGATCCGGGACAATTCCAGCAGTTCATCCAGCAATTGATGCATTTTGGTGGCGGCGCTGCTGATTCTCTTCATATCCTCGCGTGCCTGTTGTTCGTTATGCTCGACCATATCCTCCTCCAGCATGCCCAGGAACCCTTTGATCGTAATCAACGGACTTTTCAAATCATGGGATACCGTATAAGTAAACCGTTCCAGTTCGGCATTCTGGGTTTCCAGTTGAGCAATCAGGGCCTCCCGTTCCTGTTCAATTCGTTTCCTGTCCGTGATATCACCGGCATAAAGATTGACATAATCCTCTTCTTTAACAGGCGCGATCGTGACGGTAAAGAATTGATCCTCGCAGAGTATTTCTGCATATTTGTTATCTCCGCCCGACCAGGTCTCTTGTATAAGGTTTTTCCAGTATTCCGGTAATTCATTCCCCACCTGGCAATTCCATACTTTCAGCAACTTATCACTGGCTTGATTAGCCTGAAGGAGGACACCCTCTTTACTGGCGCGCAAGACGGGATTAGGATCCTGCGAGGGGTATTTGGCCAGATTTTGAATTTCTCTTTCCGCCTGCTTACGATCGGTAATATCCAGTACCGTGAAAGTAAATCCAATAGAATAATCATCAGGTTCCATGGGAGTGGAACTAAGCAGCACATCAATGATTTTGCCATCTTTACGTTGCCAGCGGCTTTCGACCGTGCCGGTGCCGTGTTCTCTAATCTGTCGATATTTCTCCCGGCCGACATAGTCGTAGTCCTCCTGGGAAGGATAGAGCATTCGGGCATTTTGTTCGAGTAGTTCTTCCCTGGTGTACCCTGTTATTTCACAGACTCGTTCGTTAACCTGCTTGAGTACCCGATTGGAGATCACACCAATACCGGTAGGCGCCACTCGGAATATGCTTTGGAGCCGGGTTTCACTGTCACGCAGGGCCTGCTCGGCCTGTTTGAGATCGGAGATATCATGTAAGGTACCGATCAAACCGACAGGACGGTCCTGTTCGTCTTTAAGCAGGGTGTTGTTCATGATGGTGGGGAAGACGAAACCGTCCCTGTGAGTATGCCAAATTTCTCCATAAAATTGACCGGATTCGATAACTTGCCTATTGGCTTCTTCCACGGCCGATATCTGGTCCGGGGTATGAAAGAGAGAAAGATGTTTACCCATACATTCATCAGGAGTGTACCCATGGGATTGGGCGAATGCTTTATTGACAAACATGATATTGCCCTTCAGATCCGCCATGGCGACACCGTCATTGGTCTGCTGTACCGCGGATGACAATAGTCTAAGCCGTTCCTCCACCTGCTTGCGCTGGGTAATGTCCTTGGCGATGTGAATGGTTTTAACCACCTTGCCGGTGCTGTCGAATATAGGGGAGACCGATACCAGGAAAATACCGTCCAGCGCATCCATCTCCATCTCCACGGTCTCGGGTTGGGCGGATTCCAATAATTTTTTATGGGGGCATTCTTCCGGAGTATGATCCGTACAGTGGAACAATTCATAACATTTTTGCCCGATGACTTCCTCTTTGGATTTATGCAAAGCCGTTATGGCGGCATGATTGGAATCGATAATACAATGATCCCTGTCCAGGATGAGGGCTGTATCACTAATGGATTCAAAGATATTCTCCCAGTCATCCTTGGCGCTGCGCAGGGCCTCCTGGGTGCGCTGTCGCTGAATGGCCAGGGCATAATATTCTCCTAATCGTTCGATGGCCTCCAGGTCTCTGTCAGTATAATCGCTTCTCTTGTTTGCCAGGGCTATCTGGCCGACAAGTTCCTGATCGTATATAACCGGTACCGCTAAAAATCGTTCCACCGGGATGTGACCTTCAGGAACAGCCTTGAAAGAAGGGTGAGATTCCGGATTATTGGTATAAAACGCTTCGCGGGTATTCAAGGAATGGCCCCAGAGAGCGGGATATAAACCATTTTCTCCTTTGGGAAAAATAATATTTTGTGACTGATCACTCATCTGGCAGGCAGATCCAAACATACTGGTTAAGGTATGGCTGATACAGTTACCCGTAACCGGATCAACGGAACTGACATAACCATGATGGCTGTCGGTCAGTTTTTGGGCACACTCCAATACGCATGTGGCCACGCCCTCCAATGTGGCCAAGGGAGATGTTAGTGGTTGATATAATTCGGAAAGCGTTTCGTTAACCGTGAGTTCCCAGGCCAAGGCATCCCGGGCCCGTTTGCGTTCGGTAATATCACTGAAGGAGGCATACACCTGATAAGGCGTATTCTCTCCCGATTTAAACTGGGGGGTCGCGTTGATATTAATCCAGCGATACTCATTATCCATCGGATTGAAAATCCCCATTATGACATTTTGGACGGGCTGACCGCTGCGCAGGGCAACCATGATTGGATGGTCATCACCCGGAAATTCCGAGCCGTCTTCGCGAATGGCATGCCAGCGGGGGTCGTGGGATGTCCGGCCGGTCATCTCATCCAGGGAGAGCCCCAGAATACGCTGGGCGGATGGATTGGCAGAGATAATCCTGCCTTCCCGGTCCTGATAGACCACTCCCTGAGTCATGGTTTCAAACAGGGTGCGATAACGATGTTCGCTGTTAACTAACGATTCTTCCGTCTTTTTGCGCTGGGTTTCATCGCTGTAAACCGCGACTACTTCGCCGCTGGGCAATTTATAGATATAATTTTCCCGCCAGCCGGTAATCCGATCATCTTCATAGAAACCGAGGGGAAAGTGTTCCGGGTTGCCAGTCTTATAGACGCGTTGAAAGGCATCAAGGATGCCAAATTCCCTTACTCCGGGAAATACCTCCTGGACACTCCTGCCAATGAGTTCATCTGCCTTGATATTTTCAATACGTTCCCCGGCCTGGTTGAAATCGACAAAAATAAAGTCTTCGCCGTCGTTGACCGCCCGGTAAACAGCCACAGCTTCATTCATATGGGCGAACATCGTACGGTAACGCGTTTCACTTTCCTGGAGAGAGATTTTAGCGTTTTTACGAGCCGTGATATCCTCAAACGCCACCCCAACCCGGTTCCTGGGCATACAAAAGACGCTGACTCGATAGGCATAGTCAAGCAGCTTGTCTTTGTAGTACAAATTTTCTCTCTGGTACGGTTTTCCCGTACGAGGGACGCTGAGAAATGCCTCGGTTATTCCCATCTCGCGGGCCTGGGGCCAGACTTCGTCAAATTCCCGGCCCCGCCATGTTTCTATATCCAGCCCGGTCAGACGCTGGGCCTCCGGATTGGCGTCCAGCAGTATTAATTTATCTGAATTAGAATCATATTGATAAACAAACAGCCCCGCAGGGATGGAACGGACAATATCTAACGTGGTTTGTGATTCTATTTTTAATTGGTCTTCGCTGGCCTGGAGTTGTTGATTACTGGCTGAAAGCTGCTGGTTGGCGGCTCTAAGTTGCTGCTCGCTGGCCAGTAATTGCTGATTGGCGGCCATGAGCTGC
>JAFGHE010000069.1 GCA_016930295.1 Sedimentisphaerales bacterium | reverse complement strand
TGCCACCGTCAAAAGTTGATATTGGCATTTAAAATTGTTGTTTGTAATCCAGAAACAACTGTTCGAAATACTTTTGACGCTAGCGTCTATTTTGGAGGATAAAAGACGCCGAGGATCATAAAATTTTGAGGGAAACGCTGCATGTTTCCTACAAAGAAGTAAACATCTTTTGAATCGGCACATAATTGTGTCAGCCATTTTTCTTTGATTTTTTTTAATAGAATATTCTGGGATTTATATCTATGTCGCCAATCTCTATAAGCCTGGCCAATTTCCCAGTCTATGATTAAAAGTTTATGGCCGGGGCATTCATGGTGATTGCGACATTTAAAAGAGTAATAGAAATCGAAAGGTATTTGTTCAATGGCCTTTTTCTTTTTATCGAAAAAAGTGAGTTGTGCATAACAAGCTTCTATAGTCTCTATATCCTTTATGTTTGCTTTTTTATAATGAAAATCAATTTCACAGGGTTGAAACATACCCAACGAGGTAATCCCCTTGTTCGCTTCATCGAGAATAGAGCAGAAAGAAGACGAAATCGTAGGCATAATAATCTCTTTTCTTCTTTGCCACTTTTTTCGAGTATCTATATGTTCGATTATGCTTATGCTATCTGAGTCGATCCTGAAACTTTCCGGACGATGATCTTTATTTGATTTTTCAGCTTTTAGTTCGATTACCGTATACTTTTTGAATTTCTGTGATTCATCCAGATCTCTGAATGGAATGGGATACAAGCGAATCCATTTATTAGACTCGAGATCGATTCCCGCACAGCATACGGTTTCGGTGTATTTTTTACTTGGATTTGGATATGCCTTGACTGTTATGAGTACTTTTTTGCTTTCCAGCCTCAATTTACAGGCCTCCGACAATTTAAATATTATTTATTACTAGTCCATTCCCATCTCTTTCCTTTATTTTATTAGCAACAGCTATTCGATGACAATTATGAGCCGGATGTTCAAAACACATCAGGCAGCATTTTTTTTGAACAATGTAATGATATGCTTCTTCAATAGTCTCCGTTTCATTATTAAGATGCTCGTTCATTTTTTTAAAAAAAGAACCATAGTCTCCATTTTCTTTTAGTTTATTTCTTATGGGTTTTGGGCTTCCCAGTGCTTTGAGATGTAAGTACGTAATTTTCTCTTTTTGTAATCGCTGGGCCAGGGCAGATTTAGAAAACCCCTTTTTTCTTGATAAAGGTATTTCTCTAACGTCAAGGAGGCAATTTATAGAATGGTTTTTTAAATGAGCAATAAAACCATCAATATGGTAGCCTTCATATCCGACGGTGAATAGTTCTAATGCCATAAGCACAACCCCTATATCCATTATAGTCACTATCTGCGTCATCGAGTAATTTAACGAATCTAGAATGACTCAGATAAGAATCAAACATAATTAATTACGTTTTTTCATATGATAATAAACGAGAAGGTCAGTTTTCAAGGAAAATTTACCTTTCTTTTTCAGGCGTGGTGGTCATAGAGTTTTATGGCGATGTGGTTTAGTTGGTTCTGGATTTTTGGGGTGATGGTGTTAGGGCCTTTTTCTTTTTGCCAGAGGGTGGAAGCCCAGTGGAGCAGGCCCGGGCTGAGCAGGCACATGGCGGGATGGCGCAGGCGTCCCTGGTGTGCCATACGCCGGAGGAGTTTTTTATCGGCGGCTGACAGTTCCAGGTGGTCCAGGAGTTGTTTGAATAAGGTATAGGGGTTCTCCTGGTTGTGTACTCGCCGTGACTTTATCGATTGAAATTGCCAGGCCGCCACGAGGCTCAGCAGTATGATGGCCGCGATGCTTGTTCCGATCACCCAGGTATTGGGCCCGGAGCCGGAGAAGGTGTCTTTGATACCCTGGAGGCTGTAGGGGAGATTGTTTTGTATGGAGGCGCCGGAAGTCAGCGTATCGGTCAGTTGTAATTTAATAAACCAGTGCAGTATGGTCAACATGGGATGACTCCGTGGTACGGGGCAGTAGATTCGTGAGTTTGTTTAGTTTTGTTTGCTGCACCACCCAGAAGGCGCTGCGCCGATGGGCGGTGCGCGGGTCGTGGAGCATCTGGTCGATGGCCCCCCGTGCGGTATCGACCTTCCAGTTGAGCAGTGCCTTAATGGCGTTGGCCCGGATACGGCTATTAGGGCTTTGAGAGAGGGGATCGATATATTCAATGGCCTGTTGGGCATCACGTTTTTCCAGGGCTTCGATGGCGTTGGCACGGACCCGCTCATCTTTATCCTGCAGGGCCCGGGATAAGGTCCGGTCGATGTCCGATTGTTTTTTATCTTCAATTTCTCCCAGGGCGGCCACGGCGTAGCTTCGTACCTTGCGGTCGTAATCGGCGGCCAAGTCCTGCAGGGCCTTGCCACAGCGATCGTTAATTTTGAGCAGGCGTGCCATGTGGATGGCTTTCATGCGGTCCTGTATGGCGGCCGAGCGTGCGCGTTTTTGCCAGTGGGTAACGATGTCCGGATCAATTTTATGGATGGCCAGGCCGGCGGTAATCTGTTCCTGGCGCGATAACTGGTCAAATCGATGCCAGTAGGAATTGAAGGCGATCTTGCGGAAGTAGCCCTGAGCTGCGGCGCGAACTTTGGGATGAGGGTTTTCAAACTGGTCGATCATGATCCGGGCCAGGTTTTTGGGATTAAGCCGGATGATGTGGGCCAGTGCTTTTTCCGCGGCGTGTTCATGCGGGCAGTGGAGAACATGTTCCAGGTTCACCGCGGCCTGTGAGGTCGGCAGTTCCATGAATATTTCCATCGATTTTAACAGGGCTGGTTCTGATACAGTGTTAATGAATTGTCTGACATAATTGACCGCGGCCAGTGGGTTCAGGTTCAGGGCCGAAATAAAGGTGACCAGTCTGACCTGGTCGGGAGGCGCCAGGCTCGTAATATTGAGGATATCGGGCGAGAGCCAGTTTACTTTTTTAACCAGGTTGAGTCCCTGGTTAATGTCGTCGTTATGTTCCCGGTCGTAGATCCATGTGAGTTTACAAATGAAGGTTGGCTTATCGAGTTGTGCCAGGGTCCGGGCGGTAACGGCGCGCAACTGAGAATTGCCCAGGGCACTGAGAAAGAAGTCGGCCAGGAGTGGGTCGTGGCAGTTGGTTAAATAGCGGCGTACGAGCCGGCCCACCTGATGATGCGGTTCAAAGCAGTTTTCCCAGAAATTCTGCCAATGGGCGGGTGCAAAATACATTCCGGCCAGGACCACTTCCTGCTGGTTATGTAATTTACCAAATTGATTAACGGCCCGGCTCAGGGCGGTGGTCATAATCTGTCGGTCGGTTTCCCGGTGGGGTGGGATCTGGTGATAGGGTAAGTTTGTCTCAGAGATATCGAGCGAGTCTTGATACGAAGATTGGACCGCCCACTCTCGCGCCAATTCCAGGGTTACGGTATTTGCCAGTCTCACGACCTGATAGTCCTGGTCCCAAAGCATATTGACGACCAGGTCGGCCAGATGGAAATATCTGCATCGTCTGATGATGCTGAGGGCATTAAGTTTGTCCTGTAATGAAGGGCTGTTGGCGGTGCGTCTTAGGGCGGGATACAGGCGGTCCACGTTCTGGTGTATAAGGTGTTGCCAATCCTGTGGATAGAGATGATACTTTTCAACCAGTTCAATAGTGCCGGCAGGATGGCCCCGCTCCAGGATGGTTTCAAAAATGGCATAATTATAAGGAGATTCAGACCGGCTCAGGGCCAGGGCTAATGCCTTGTCAGCCGCTGGATTTTTTGATTGGGAGAAAAACTCATATATCTTTTGCGCCTGGCTCATTTTATCTCCTGATGCTGAATTCTATATCGGCATATATCGATAAAATTGGTAAGAGTGGATTTGAAATAAAAACACATCATTTTGATATGAAATGATTGAAAAGTATAGCATGACGTGGTATAAAATGGGCAGGACAATACTGGTAGTAGCGATTTTACCCATTCGGGTATTTTTTTTATGCCTTCGGATGTTATAACTTATGCTATTACAATGACCCAGGAAACTTATTAGTTGCTCTATTTAAATTGTTCACGATACAGGAAGGAAAAAATGAAAGTCAGTAAAGTAGCACAATCGGTAGAGGCATCAGTAACCATGGCGGTAACGGCGCGGGCCAAGGAGCTTAAGGTCCAGGGGGTGGATGTGGTGAGCTTTGGCGCGGGCGAGCCGGATTTTGATACTCCGGAATTCATCAAACAAGCCGCCAAGCAGGCGCTGGATCAGGGGGCTACGAAATATTCTCCGGCGGCGGGTAATATGCAACTGCGCCAGGAGATATCGCGTAAACTCAAGGAAGAAAACGGGTTAGAATATAAACCGAGCCAGATAGCCGTAACCTGCGGGGCCAAGCATGCGGTGTATGAGGCAATTCATGCGGTGGTGGATCCGGGTGATGAGGTTCTTATCCCTGCTCCTTTCTGGGTGAGCTATCCGGAGATGGTAAACCTGGTAGGCGGCATACCCAAAACCATCCCCACGGGTGCTGAAACTGATTATAAGCTGACGCCTGAGCTGCTGCGCGGGGCGATTACTGCCAGGAGTTGTCTGCTGATTTTGAATTATCCGAATAATCCGGGTGGATTCTGTTATAGCCCGGATGAGCTGGCGGCGCTGGGAGAGGTGATAGCGGAAACGGACCTGGCGGTAATATCTGACGAGATATATGAAAAGCTGATCTATGGTGATATGGTGTTTCGCAGTTTTGCCGCGGTATGTCCGGATCTTTATGAGAGGGTGATAACGATCAACGGGTTGAGCAAGGCGTATTCCATGACCGGCTGGCGTGTGGGTTATACGGCGGCGCCGGATGATGTGGCGCAGGCGATCAGCCGGATGCAGTCGCATATGACCTCCGGGCCGGCGACCTTCTGCCAACTGGCTTCGATTGAGGCACTGGCTAAAGGCCAGGCGGAGATTGAGAAGATGCACGCCGAGTTCAGCAAGCGGGCAGAGCATATTTATAAACGTCTCAATGCCCTGGACGGTGTTATGTGTCCGCGTCCGACGGGCGCGTTTTACGCGTTTCCTAACGTGGCAAGTCATTATGGCCGTCTTAAAGTGGCCGGGAGCGTGGCGTTTTGCCAGCGTCTGCTGGAAGAGGCCAGGGTGGCATGCGTGCCGGGCGTGGGATTTGGCTGCGATGAAAATATCCGCATGAGTTTTGCTACCAGTATGGAACAGATTGATAAGGGAATCGACCGGCTCGCGGAGTTCCTGAACACAGCGGGCTAGTTGACCGGATGATATAGAATCGATAATGATGAAACCCGGCGCGGAATCATATTTTAAAAGATTCCTTGCGCAGGTTATGTTTTTTCATAATAGTGAAAAGGGAACGGGTTTGGATACCGGCCAGGTCAGCGGTACGGCCGATCCTTCCTTCGGTTTTAGCCAATAAATCGGTAAAATACTGTTTTTCCAGAGAAGCCAGGTATTTACGGCGAATGGTACGCCAGGGGAGATTTAACCAGTCGCTGGAGAGGTTTCCTGTAGCCGTCTCATGGTTAGAGCTATTGGCCGGAGTGACGATGGAATCCATCGAACGGTTCGAGAGTGACTCGGGCAGGTCGGCCGGGAGTATTTCATTGTGGTCGCAGATGAGCATGGCGCGCTCTATGACATTGATTAATTCGCGGATATTACCGGGCCAGGCATAATCGCAAAGCGCCTGCATGACCTCTGGCGATATGCGGTAAGGGCCTGGACCAATGCGCGGGCGAAGATAATCGATGTAGTTTTCCACCAGAACGGGGATATCTTCTTTTCGATCTCTAAGCGGAGGGATCGAAAGTGTTACGACACTTAAACGGTAGTAAAGATCCTTACGAAAGGTATGGTTTCGTACTTCTTCCTCAAGTGAGCGGTTGGTTGCGGCCATAAGGCGTACCTGAACTTTGATGGTTTTTTCTGATCCGAGGGGTTGGATTTCATATTCCTGTAGGACGCGCAGCAGTTTAACCTGTAAATGGATGGGCATTTCGGATATTTCATCAAGGAAGATAGTACCCTGATGAGCCAGTTCAAAACAACCTCTTCGGGTTCTGGTTGCACCGGTAAAGGCGCCTTGTTCATGGCCGAACATTTCGCTTTCCAGAAGGGTTTCCGGCAGGGCTCCGCAGTTAACGGCAACGAAGGGACCGCTGGAACGATGGCTGTCGGTATGAATGGCTCTGGCCAGACGTTCTTTACCGACACCGGTTTCACCGCAGATCAGCAGGGAGGCATCGCTATTGATGACGCGAGCGACCATTTTCATAAATGCCTGCATGGCGGGGCTTAAAGAGACGAAGTCACTTAGTCGCGCCTGAGCGCTCAGAGGTCTGCGGTTGAGATCATTGACAAAGCGGAGGCGTTTTCGATTTAAGAGGGCCAGTAAGGTTTCTTCCAGGATGGCAGATGGAAGAGTGGTATTGACCACGGCTTCACAGCCTGCGGACAAGAGAGCCGCTCGGTCCCGGGCGTTTTCTTTATTTGATAAGATTACGATATCCGGAGCATCCGGTAGTTGCCGGAAGAATCGGATATTTTGTCCGGCGGGTTCGGGTACAAATTCCCGGTCAATAATAACGAAATCGGCATTACGTCCGGCGAGTTCTTCCCAGAGGTGAGTTTTTGGCGGGATAATTTCCACGATGGCATCTGAATCAGCGACGACCTGACTCAACTGCTTTTGACGTTGTTTTCTGCGAGTGGCAATAATAACGCGTAATAACATCGGAATTTAAAACTCCTATAAAATAATATCAGAATATTTATATCCATTTTTTAGGATTTTTCAACTCTTACCGTAAAATTATATCCGGTCAGGTTGCATCAGAGGCTGGAGTTTATATCTTCTTTGATTTCAGTTAGTTATAAATCGAAAATTTTTCAGGTGAAAGATACGGCACGCCAATTGCTTTATGTATGTTATGAATGATTATAGATTTTTAATAACAGAAAGGAGTTGATGAGTCCAATGGAACAGAAAAAAGGTAATATCAGCAATGTTCGCAAGCCGGGCGTACAAACCAAGCCCGCAAGCTGTCAACAGGCGTCCAGGCCCAAAACCGATCAGCCAAAGAAGGGATGATAAGGGCGTGTAGAAAGTACGAAAGACTATTAAAGACAGTGAGGTCGGAGAAAGAGGAAAGAGGAGTTAAAGGATAGCCGTGGATAAGTCATGAGGACTGGCCACGGCATTTTTATTGGTTCGAGGCGCCACTGATTGAGAAATTTTTCCTGAAGTAGTCAAAAGCGAAACCCGCGGTATTAGCATACCGGAACAGTTATCGTCGGGGCTTCCTGCGGGAGAATAGGGTTTTCTTGAGATGTATTGAAATGAGCTATACGTTTAGCGGTCGGGATCGAATTGTCGTTGGTAGAGTTGTTGGTAGAGGGTGGAGGTTTTAAGCAGTTGGTGGTGAGTGCCGATATCGGAGATTTGACCGTTGCTGAGGACGAGGATGCGGTCGGCATGGATAATGGTGGAGAGTCGATGGGCGATAATGAAGGTGGTACGGTTTTTGAGGAGTTGTTCCATGGCGTTCTGGATGAGCCGTTCGGATTCAGAATCGAGTGAGGAGGTGGCCTCGTCGAGGACGAGGATTTTGGGATTTTTAAGGAATGCCCGGGCGATGGAGATTCTCTGTCGCTGGCCGCCGGACAGCTGGCTGCCTCTTTCCCCGACCTCGGTATCGAAACCGCTGGGCAGTTCATTAATAAAGTTATAGGCATGGGCAGAGTGACAGGCATGAATAATTTCCTCATCACCGGCGTTGGGTTTGCCGTAGAGGATATTTTCCCGGATGGTTCCGCTGAAGAGGATGGGGTCCTGGAGGACCATACCGATATGCCGGCGTAGTGAGCGGAGGTTGATATCGCGGACGTCGTGGCCGTCGATGCGGATGGCGCCCTGGTTGATATCATAAAATCTGGGAATAAGGCTGGCAATAGTGGTTTTGCCGGATCCGCTGGGGCCAACCAGTGCGATTTTTTCACCCGGTTGAGCTATGAAGCTGACATTATGGACAACCGGGCAGCCTTTACCATAGTCAAAACAGACATTATCGAATTCCACCTTACCAATGCAGTTTTCCAGTCGCAGGGCATTGGGCCGGTCAACAACTTCGGGCGTCTGATCCATTATTTCAAAGACACGATCGAGAGCAGCCAGTGAATTGGCGAAGACTACATTGAGTTCGGAGAATCGTTGCAGGGGTAAATACAGAGGCGCCAGGTACATGGTCACGGCGATTAATTCCCCGGGGGTAATATCTCCGTTGATGAGTCGGTATCCGCCGAAAGCGAGCACGACCAGTGGTCCGATCCCGACCAGTGTTCCGGTGATGGCCTGGTTAAGGCTCTGGACGATAATCCGGCGCATGTTGGTGGAGAAGAGTTTTTCGGAGTCATTCTGAAAGGCCTTTCCTTCTTTGCGTTCTCTGGTAAAGGCCCGAATCACGACGCTGCCTGCGATTTTTTCATTGATATTTCCGGTCATGGCAGCCAGATCGTCCTGGATTTTGATGGTAGTGGACCGGATTTCGCGATTGAACTTTCGGAAGAAATAGAGGTAGATGGGGAAGTTGGCCAGGGCTATGAGGGAAGTGGGCAGATCGATACGTACCAGGAAAAACAGCACGACAAACAAAGCAGCCAGGTCCATCCAGATATTGGTCAGAGCGGTTCCCACCAACTGCTGGGTTAACAGGACATCGCTGATGAGTCGGGAGACGATTTCGCCGGTTTTATTCCGGGTGAAGAAGGAGGCGGACATGCGCAGGATATGATAATAGAGATCGCAGCGAAGATTAAACACAGCGCGATGGCTGGCCTTGTCGGCGTAGAAATGGCGGATATAAACGAACGGGCCGTAGACCAGAATGAACACTCCGATCAGGCCGAGGGTATAGACCAGCAATTCATGATATTTCCGGGCCGTGGTCAGGATCGGACTGAGAAAGACATCATCCAGGAGGTATCGGGTTACCTGGGGGACCAGCAGCGGCAGGACAAATTTGACAATACCTCCGATCACCCCGAGGGTGAGATAGCCCCAATAAGGACGAACATAGGTCAGAAACCGAAGGAAATTTTTTTTGGTTTTATTAAGATTTTCCATATATCGCTTTAATCATATATCGGCAGTTGAGGCCGAAGTTATTATCACTGCCTGGGAGTTATCTATTTATTATTATAATAGGAAATTGTCAGAATGAAAACGAAAGTCAGCCTAATTCGACTTTAGTAATTTCGCGGAGGAGGATCGTGGCATAACAGCCGGACTCGAGTTCGAAGCTGAGTTCGAGGTATGGGCCGAGCCGGTCACGGCCTGGTATGGTTTGCCAGCATTGCGGTCGAAAGCGTAGTGAGCGACGGGTACCGCGGGCATGGAAGTGGGCCATCTGATCCAGGTAAATGCTTTTCAGGGAAAACTGTTTGAGCACGGTATTTTCGAGAGTGGCGGCCTGATCGGTAAGAGATTTCATGCCTTTTCCCGGCAGCGGTCCGGTAGGGCTGATTTCGAAACGGTCACATCGGATCTGTTCGGCAGGCAGGTTTTCCACTGGAAAGAAAGTGGCTTTTTGATGATGCCAGGCGATATCGCCGGGTAAAAGCCGGTCGATGTCAGGCATCCGGGTAATGATCATCAGGTTGAAGATATGTGACTGAAATGCCGAGACATGGAGATATTTAATTTTTGTGCTGATAGCGCGGAAAGCCTTTTGTTTTTGCTGGGGATGGGAGATAAGAACGCGCAAGGCCTGTCGTTGGTCCTTGAAGTTATAGGGCCAGATTTCATAAGCCTTTTTAAATTTACCGGTCTGATAGAGTGATCGAGCGTGGAAGATGCCGGGTGAATCCCAATCGTTGGGCTGACCAAGGAATAAATTTAAATATTCATCGGTCCGGTTTTGTGCCAGCGCCTGTCCGAGTAAGTGATTATCCTGTCGATTTCCGAAGCGTTGGGGGCCGAAATAGTTTGGAACTCCTTTTTTAGTCAGGCACTCCAGAATGCTGTCGATACGATGTTGTGCCTGTCGTGTGGGTATTGATAAGCCACGTAATCGTATGATAAAACGATTTCCCATGAGGTGTCCCAGTTTGATTTTGTTATTATGTCGGTCCACTTTGAGGATCCGGATGCCGGGGATTTTCAGTCGTCTTATTTTATCGGGTGGTACGTGTTCGAGGGATATCCACTGTCTGGTAACGGCATGGGTGTCCTTGAGGCCGGCGTAACCGGCTTTGTGATGGGGGACTCCCAGTGCACGACAGATTCTGGTGACGGCCTCCGGGGTACCCATTTGTTTTTTTTCGATCAAGGCATAGGTATGAGAGCCTGATCCGCCGGGTTTATACAGAGGGATTTCATCGACCTGAAAGTCTTCGGGGCATAGCCGAATGGCTCCGCCGATACCGGGCAGATGCCCGGTGATTAACGGAAGTAGTATGGAGTCGGGTGTCATGCCTGTTTTTATCTCGCAAAGCCATTCCAAGCACCGGGGAATTAGCTTGAATGATGTTTGTCAGTACAGAGGTCCTGTGCCCCTCGTGGCGCCAGCGTCAAAAGTATCAGGCAGCTTTGATACTGACTTATAAAGCCTGTCCCGGCGTTTGGCCGGGATTGACTTTTGACGGCGGCATCCTTCGTTAAAAGACAATAAGAGACCATGATAAGGAGAAGGGAGGCTCATGTCAAGAACCTATTATAGAGGCGGCAGGGACCATGGTCCCATTGTGCCGAGATTCTGAGATTTACTCTCTCAATTTTTGGTTTAGCGACATATTGCTGTAAAAGGTAATACAATAAAATGACTGGTACTATGGAAGCGGGATTGGTATAATTTAAATGTATAGGAATTTTTAATTGACTCGCCCAGGTATTCTATAGAATAGAAGAATCAAGGGAGGAAAAGATAATTATGGTTGATGACGAGGAAAAAGGTGTTATTGAAACGGAGGCGTCGTGTGAAAGTACTGCCGGGAGTTCAGAGGGTGTGCGTCGTATATCCAATACGGATATTGCCCTGTGTCTGGTCGCTGTTATCTTATGCCTGTTCGAGGTGGTGTGCTGGTTCAGGATAGGAGCGGGCAAGGGAGATGTCGCATTTCATATAATACCATTTATAATGATAGCAATCGGATTGGTGGTATTATCGGCCTGGGTTTGGACGTTTGTTTCATTATTACGGCTGGGTCATTCCCAAAAGGTGTACGGTAATCGGTGGATCAGAGCCGGATTGTTGATTATTATTCCGGCCCTGGCGTTTTTAAGTATGATAGGACCGGACTGGTTTATCATTTCAGGTTTGCGCTACCTGGTGAATCAAACCGGCGGCACCGAGCCCTTGCAGGAATGGGCTTGTGGGATTCTGGATCAGCCGGACCTGATAGTTCATGATATTGATGAGAATAATATATGGTTTATTAAAGAAGATTTACAGACCGATCAGATTCGGCAAATTCGATTAAGTAAAGAATCAGTACGAGTGGAAAGGAAGGAGGACCAGCGTTATATCGTGATTCCGACCGGGGGCGGCGGATTTCTGCCCGGCTGGGGGATCTGCGTGGGACGGCCAACGCTACATATCAACGGATATAAATGGTCAGATGGAGTATATGGCTGGATTGGGAGTTAATGAGCATTTTTTTAGCTACAGAGGCCAGGGAGGTCTGGGAGTTGGCAGTGATCAGGAGTTATTGTTTTGCTGGGCCATTCTGCCGTCGTCGGCATCGTAGGGATGGTTGCATTTGGTTTCTTCGGAATCGTCTTTGATGCAGAGTCGCTGGATGGAGGTAGCGGATGCGATGGAGGTGGCGGGTGATGTTTCCACGGTAACGATGATGCCGTTGATACGGAGGTCGTCGGTGGCCAGACTGTAGGCATAGGGCATCTGGGTGGTGAGGCTTTTGAGGACGCGGTCCACGGATCGGCCGAGCACGGACGCGTGTGAGCCGGTCATCCCGAGGTCGGTAATATAAGCGGTGCCATGGGGCAGGATGGTTTCGTCGGCGGTAGTGATATGGGTATGGCTGCCGAAGACGAGACTGGCGCGTCCATCGAGGAACCAGCCCATGGCGACTTTTTCGCTGGTGGCCTCGGCGTGGACATCCACGACGATTATTTTTACATCGGTTGGTATTTTAGCCAGTACGCGGTCAACGGCATGGAAAGGATTATCTGCATTAATGTTCATATACATGCGTCCCAGGAGTGAGATGACGGCCACGGATTCGCCGCGAGCGGTCTGATAAACAGCCCATTCCCGGCCGGCGGCCTGGGGGGAGAGGTTTGCGGGCCTGACGATACAGTCGGAATTTTGGAGGATTTCCACAATCTCTCGTTTTCGATAGAGGTGGTCTCCCATGGTAATCAGATGGACGCCGTATTTGAGGAGTTTGTGATATATCTGGGGCGTCAGACCGGAGCCGCCGGCGGCGTTTTCCGCGTTGACGATGACACAGTCGATTTCATTTTCACTTACGATCCGGGGCAGATGGTAGGAGAGTATCTGCCGGCCCGGGCGGCCGACTATATCTCCGATACACAGGAGTTTTAGTTTCATTTTCGGGCTCCTGAAAAGCCATCCTTTAAATATCATGCTTATGCCTGGCACAAGCATGCCACCCGTCTATCATGATAGAATTATCTGGCGTATTCGACGCATCGGACCTCGCGCAGGAGAGTGACCTTTACCTCGCCGGGGTAGGTGAGTTCTTCTTCTACTTTTTTGGCGATGTCGTGTGCGATTTTCCAGGCCGACTGGTCGTCGATGGTTTCGGGATCGACGATGACTCTGACTTCGCGTCCGGCCTGTATGGCGTAGGCCTGTTTTATCCCTTTAAATCCGGTGGCAATCGCTTCGAGATTTTCGAGTCTCTTGATATAGCGTTCCAGGGTTTCTCGTCGGGCGCCGGGTCGGGAGGCACTCATGGCGTCGGCGGCGGCGATCAAGGGAGTATAGGGAGAGATGGCAGGGACATCTCCGTGGTGAGCGGCGATGGCATTGAGTACCTCTTTGGGCTCGTTTAGTTTTCGGGCGAGGTCGGCGCCGATTTCCGGATGGCCGCCTTCGACTTCATGGTCCAGGGCTTTTCCGATATCGTGTAACAGGCCGCAGCGGCGGGCAAGATTGCCGTCGAGTCCGAGTTCTTCTGCCATAGCCTGGCCAAGAAAAGCCACTTCCACGCTGTGTCGCAGGACGTTCTGCCCATAGCTGGTACGATAATTGAGTCGGCCCAGGTAGGGCAGGAACTTGCTATTCAGGCCGTTGACATTGGTTTCGAGGGTGACATTTTTCCCGATTTCGATAATCTTTTCATCCAGTTCTTTGCTGGTTTCCTGTACGATTTCCTCAATCCGGGCAGGATGGATACGCCCGTCCTGGATGAGTTTTTCGAGGCTGATACGTGCTACTTCCCTGCGCACCGGATCAAAGGCGGAAACAACGACCACGCCGGGGGTGTCATCGATAATGACGTCGACGCCGGTGGCCTTTTCAAAGGATCGAATATTGCGGCCTTCCCGACCGATGACGCGACCTTTCATATCGTCGTTGGGTATATCGACGGTGGAGACGGTGTTATCGCAGGTATGCTCCGCGGCATATCGCTGGATGGCGTTGAGGGTAATTTCCCGGCTGCGGATGTCAGCTTCCTCTCTGGCCTTATTAACGGTGCGTTCGATCAAGGCGCTGGCCTTGTGGGTGATTTCGTCATCCAGGCGTGACAGGAGCATCTCTTTGGCTTCATCAATAGAGATACCGGCAATGCGCAGGAGTTGAGCCCGCTGTTCGGCCAGGGTATTGGTGAGTTGCTCGTCCTTGTTCGTTAATTCGCGTTCTTTTTCTGAGATTTTTTTCTCTCTTTTTTCCAGGGTCCGTTCTTTGGAGGTGATATTCTCCCACTTGCGGTCCACCATATCCTCTCGTTTAGTAAGATGTCGTTCCATTTCGCGCAGTTCATTACGGATCGAGGCGGTTTCCTTTTCAAATTCTTCGCGTCTTTTGATGGCGTCGGCCTTTGCTTCCAGTTGAGCGGTTTTGTTGGTATTTTCCGCCTGTATCTGAGCATCGTGGATGATGTTCCGGGCCTGTTGTTGGGCCTCCTGGACGCGGGATTTACCCAGGGCCGTCTGGATACCCCAGAAGACTACAATACCCACAACCAGACCGGCAATTACCCCGATGCCGATACTCAGCGCGTCAATTGCAGCTAGTATGTTTAAATATTGCATATATACACTCCAATAGGGTTGTCTGTTGGATAAAAGACAAATCGCGTGATGAAAATTTATCACGGCCAACACGGCCGTGCCATACGGACTTCATGTCTTTGTCAACAGTTACTTAACTTTGGTATTTATTTTCCGGATAGGGATAGATCTGTAATAAGAAGGGTTGGATTGTTAAGAGAGGTTCAGTAAATTCAAGCACTACTGAAGTTGGTTGATTATAAAAGTTGGTTTATATGTTAGTATCGCAGTTAAAAATTTCTTTCTCAATTGATACGATTAAAATGTAAGTAAATATTTTACTTTACGTTATGATAATACCTCCATGAATAGCGGTATCAGTCATTCCTAAACCGGAAACCGATTTTTCGGTGAAAATTTTATATTGCGTTATCAAAACCGTTTGTCCGGTTCAGCGATAAAACCAGAATATAATCAACCAATTTTCCGTATAAGCTATGTTAAAGTGATGTTGATAAAATCACTCATCACTATCTGGCTTTGACCGTTCCTTGGACTCTATGTCCGGAGAAACAGATAGGCCCAGCTTATCTTAACAATTCAACATAAACTCCTATTCCAGCGTATCCCATCCTTGAGTTAAATGAGATGGTGTCCAAAAAAGTATTAAATATATGATATTGGACAGGCCACTTCATTATGCTGTTAAAATCAACAAGTCTCCTTTCCAAGACTAAATATATGTAAAAGTTTATTTTAAAAGGTCTTACATAAACAACACAAAGATTTTATATAATCTTCTATAATAATGATACAAATTTAATAAATTTGGTCAAGTAAAAAACTGCATCAAAGACGAGAAAAGCGGGGACAATGGATTATGCAGGAAGTTGCCGGAGTCATGCAGTTCTGGGGAGGCTTGGTTATTGAATAAAGAATATTGGTGGATTCTGTAGTGAGTTAAGTGTATGTTAGATTAGAAGTTACCATTCTTGCCGTTGGCGGGCAGGGGAGTATCTAAAAAGTGCTGAGAGCTGTGGACCGGATCAATGTATGGTGGTTCCTGTTTTTGCATGATTCTATAGAGTTTGCTAACGACCTGTTTGCTGGAGTAATGTTCAACAACCTTGCGTCGGTTCATGGTAATAAGAGATTTACGTGGATTTCTGCGATTGGCACAACGGAAGAGTCTGAGAGTGGCTTTTAAAGAGGCGTTATTTTTATCGAGGATTTTTTGGAGATATTCGGGATTTTCCAGTTTTTTGATTTCCTGGAGTCTCAGTTCCAGTCCGCTATCCGGCTCGCTGGTGCCGAAGGCGGTGACGCTGGCGGAGGAGCCTCTGCCGATATCGGCGAAGTCCAGGCCATTGACCAGGAGTACGGAATAGAGGTGGTCGAGAGAAAGGCCGGATTTGACAAAGTCCATGGTAACGGAAGGAATGTTTCTACCAATGATACATTGTTGGGCGGCCCACGGTTCAATAAAAACAAAGCCGAATCCTTCCATCAGGGAGGTACTGACCGTCATGCGAGAGATGGAATACATATCGACCACGCCATATTTGATGATTTGATGTGGATTTTCCGGGTCATATTCCCGGTGCAGGCCGACGAGGTCGCTGATATCAATAATAACCGGCAGGTGATTTTCCTGGATAAAATCCTTGAGTCGCCGGGTATATTGTTTTTCCTCTTCGGAGCCGCCCCCGAGTGAGACCACGAGATGATAGTTTGGTTCGAGGTCGTATCGTTCGCTGTATTCCGGATTTTTGGCCAGGTTATTGAGCAGGTGAACCAGGAAGATAGCTTCTTCGACGTTTTTTCGTGGAATGGCACGTACGGGATAGTAGATAATCGCGGCATCCCGAGGCAGTCCTCTTTTATTCTCGAGTTGACGGCGTAAATCTTCGCCGAATTCGGTAAAGTCATATTGATTATTGAATCGAGAATGGAGGATGGAGTTTACATTGGTTTTTCGTCTTCGGGTCATGCCGTTACGGACCAGAGAATTGTCAATGCTGTTGGGGACATACCATACGCGGGTAGATTCTACGCCGTGGTCCATCAAGCGATAGTAGTCGTAGGTATTAATTGCAATATACTCGACATTAGGGGTAGAGGGATATAATATCTGGTGCCAGTCGGGCATATCGTTAGGCAGGAACGCCTGGAATTTTTTTATATTACTGAAGTTAGCGGGTCGCTGCTGGGCGAAATCGTGTACACGGACCAGGAATCTTTTATCTGATTTGGCCTGATACTCCCATAAGCTCCAGAGGTAGAATGCGTAGGTGATGGCGGGATTAATCCCAACGGAGAGATTTTCCATGAGCACGATATCGACATCTGCAAACTGTTGTTGAAGCCGTTCGGCGACATTGGTGCCGTGCCAGATATAATCGTGAACGCGTTGGATTTGTACGCTTTTTCCTTCGAGGCCGGGAATGCGGTAGTCCGGGGAAATTTCCTCGATATTCCTATAAGCGAGTTTTCCGCTTTTCCAGGGTAGGAAGTGATTGATGTCCGGCGTTGCCTTGCCGAACAGGGTGATTTGCAGATTCGGATCAATTCTCTGAAGTTCATTTACGGTACGCCAAATTACCGTATTGACGCCATCGTATGATCCGATAGAGTAATGGCCGATTGCCAGGTGCATTTTAATCGTCTAACACTATCTTAAAAACTCTTTGTTGTTTGAAACACGCGTTCTAATAACTCTATTCGGTATTAATCCTGTCGAACCTTTTACCAAATTTGGTTAATAGTGCTGATATTAATCAACAATTTTTATTATAGCTCAGGGAATCACCTGATGTCGGGAGATGTCTTAATAATTTACACAAATTCGGGTGATATTGTGTTAAGATGTTCTGATTATATCAATTAAGAAGATATTACCAGGAAGGGCCGGGCATGCCGTCGGAATGAGAATAATTTCAATAACTCTATCCCGGAGAAGAGTTTAGCGATATATCGGACCTGGCCTATGGATTGGATATAGACAAATTAAAGGTATATTGTCAAGGTTGCTATGAAAGGTTATAATGCCGCTGCTTTGGAAAAAAAAGTAATAATAACCATTGATGGACCGGCCGGATCGGGTAAAAGTACGGTTGCGGCCGAACTGGCGGATAAGCTGGGGATCGCTTATCTGGATACCGGGGCCATGTACCGGGCGGTGACACTGGCGGCCCTGGAACGGAATATTGCCATGAACGTGAAGTCCGCCTTGATCGAGATGGTGCAAAGTTGCCGGATAAAAATGGTTTATGAGGAAGGGGTCAACCGGATATGGGTGGACGGCTGGGAGGCTACGGGAGCAATACGTTCGCCTGATGTGACGGATGTGGCACATAAGCTGGCGAGTATCGCTGAGATTCGAGAGATCCTGGTGGACCGTCAGCGTCAGATCGGCCAGGAAGCCGGGTCGCTGGTGAGCGAAGGGCGTGATCAGGGGACCGTGGTGTTCCCGGAAGCTGACTTTAAGTTTTATCTGGACGCCGGCGCCGAATGCCGTGCTCAGCGACGTTTCAATCAGTTGCAGGAGCAGGGTGTCCATATCAGATATAAAGATATCCTGGAGTCCCAACAGGAGCGGGACCAGCGGGATACCACGCGGGTGGTAGGGCCCCTGAAAAAGGCGGAGGATGCCATAGTTATTGATACGACTGATATGACCCTGGAGGAGGTTGTGGATAAGCTGTATTCGATGGTAATGGGGGGAGCGGGCCCGAACGTGTGAATGCGAGGTATCAAATTTCACTCATACTATCCACCGGGGCAAAGCATGCTTAAGCTTCGCGTAAGCATGCCACCCTAACAGGTAATTTATATGCGAATATATTATGCAGTAACTCAACTTGCCGCGATGGTGGTGTTCACGGCTATGTTCAAGGTGCGGATGTTCGGGCGGGAGAATGTGCCCGACGAAGGTGGGGTGCTGCTTCTGAGTAACCATCAGAGTTATCTGGACCCGGTGCTGTGCGGTTTGGGTTTGCATCGGGAAGTGGACTATATGGCGCGGGATTCCTTATTTACTAATAACTATTTTGCCGCTTATATCCGTTCGTTGAATGCGTTTCCGATCCAGCGTGAACATGCGGACACGCGTGCTATTAAGGAGATTATCAACCGGTTGAAGGCTGGTCATGTGGTGACCATGTTTCCGGAAGCGACGCGTTCGAGGGACGGTCGGATCCGCACGATCAAGCCCGGTCTGGAGTTGATTGCGCGGCGGTCAGGCGCAGTGATTGTGCCAATAGTGATTGACGGGGCGTTTGAGACCTGGCCGCGTCATCAGAAGCTGCCCGGCATGGGACATATCTGCATCAAATATGGCCGGGCAATTACGCCGGAGCAGGTTAAGAACATGTGTAAGGAAAGTCGGGAAGGCCTGGTGGATGAGATTAACCGGCGACTGCGTACTATGCAAAATGAACTCCGCCAACAATATGGAAAGCCACTTTTCAATTATGAACTTGAGGATACTCTGGATAGTTAGCCAAAGGGACCATCCCAGGGACTTGACAGCGTTTCCTGCGTATAAAAACAAACAGAACTGAAGGTTTCGACTTGTTCACCCGGGACGGTATGGGCCGAAACGATCGGTTGGCCAAGAAAATATCCTCAAAACTAAAAGTAAAAGAGGTTATTAATGCGATATCGAAGCATTTTCATATCAACGGTAAAGACGGCGGGTAACGGTTTGTTGGTGTTTTTTATTTTGGGTGCAGTATCGTTTCGCGGTACATATCAAACAGTTGCGACACTCTGCTCCAGTCGATCACATGCCACCAGGCATTGATATAGTCTCCGCGCCGGTGCTGGTAGTTCAGATAGTAGGCATGTTCCCACAGGTCGATGCCCAGCAGGGGCCGGAATCCCAGCATGATGGGGGAATCTTCATTCGGGGTGCTGGTAATATCGATTTTTCCCAGATGGTCCATGCCCAGCCAGGTCCAGCCGCTGCCGAACCGCTCCAGGGCGATCCGCTTGAAAATAGCCTTGAAATTATCAAAGCCGCCAAAGGCAAAATTGATGGTTTTAAGTAATTCACCCTGCGGATGAGTAGTATGAGGGGGCGAGAGAATCTGCCACCAGAGCGAGTGGTTCAAATGGCCCCCGCCATAATTTCGGATACCCTGACGATATTCCCCCGGGATGACACTGATATCGGCAATAATATCCTCAAGCGGTTTATTCCTTATCTGCGTCGGGCATAATTCCAACAGGTCATTAAGCCGGGTCACATAATCCTGGTGATGATGCTGATAATGGTACTGCAGGGTGTGCTCATTTAAAAATGGCTCGAGTGCGTTACAGGTAAATCTTAAATTCGGTACTTTGTAATTCATTGTGTTTTCTCTCCCGCCGGAAAACACCTAACTATTTCCATTTAACATTTATAAAATCACTTTCTATTTGATTGTAGCCTTGGCCGGCTTAATGAATCAAGTAGGTTTTGTAAGTGATGAAGGAAAAACATGTTAAAAAATATTGGTTCTATATTGAGAGATACAATCTATTGACTTCAGGAGAGGCTTCCCTATAATCACCTGTTGTAAAAAAAATATACGTCTCAAACAGCAACGGGTTAGAGATTTCCTACGGCGTTGAGTGTAAACGCTGTTTTCATAAAGAAAATGACAGTAAAAAGTGTAACAGAATTAGCCGATCACGTGGGAGGAGAAGTAATCGGTGATATTTCCGTGGAAGTCACCGGCGCCGCCACCCTTACCGAGGCCGGCCAGGGTGACATCAGCTTTCTGGCTAACCTTAAATATGAAAAAGACTTACAAACAACCAGGGCCAGTGTAGTGGTGGTCGGTAAGGATTATTCCGCTGCTGATATCCCCCCCCGTGCCCTGATCCAGTGTAACGACCCCTACTATGCGTTCATGCAAATCGTGGTACTTCTGCATGGGCACCGCGAGCATGAAAAAATCGGGATCAGCCCGCGTGCCAGCGTGTCCGGGTCGGCCCAGATTGGGGATGATGTCGATATCCATGATTTTGTCTGTATCTCCGCGGATGTTCAGATTGGGGATAATACCCGGATCTATCCCAGTTGCACCATCGGGCCGGGCAGCAAGGTAGGCAAAGATTGTATAATTTACCCTAATGTTACGATTTACGATGGATGTCAGATCGGGGACCGGGTCACTATCCATGCAGGCACTGTTGTGGGTCAGGATGGTTTCGGTTATGCCACGCATGATGGTATCCACCATAAAATCCCCCAAATTGGGGGAGTGATAATCGAGGATGACGTGGAAATCGGCTCTAATTGTGCCATAGACCGCGGAACTCTGGGTTATACGGTCATCGGCCGGGGCACTAAAATGAGCAACCTGGTCGCTATCGGTCATAATACCCAGATTGGCCCGCACTGCCTGCTGGTCGCGCAGGTGGGTATCGCCGGCAGTGTCCAGGTGGGCAAATACTGCGTTATGGGCGGTCAGGTCGGGATCGTAGGACATATCAAGATCGGGGACGGCGCTAAAATCGGCGCCCAGGCCGGGGTCACCAACGATGTGCCCGAAGGGATATCCATTGCCGGTTCACCCGCCCTGCCCATCACCCAGGCCAAACGATCACTCATGCTCCTCAAAGAATTACCCGAATTCAGAAAAAAACTTCGCGAACTAGATAAATCACTGAAACACCTCATCAAAGAAGAAGAGGAATCAGATAACAATAATAGCGAATAGTGTAATCGTGAGTGCGCCCCGGCCGTGCCGGGCGTACTGTAAACCGTTGGGTCTGCTCTCGAGAAGTTCCGTTAAACCGGGGCCCGCGTTGATTAAAGGCAAAAAATTGAGCAGGGTATGCCGTGCATGCCAATGAACGATCTGAACCAATTAAAAAACTGGGTTTAATAGCAGGCCAGGGTCGTCTGCCGTTTCTGGTTGCTGACGGCGCGCGCAGTGTGGGACTGGAAGTAATCTGCGTGGGATTCAGGGATCAGGCCGAGCCGGAACTGGCCCGGCACGTGGATACTTTTTACTGGGTGCCCATCGCACGACCGGGACGCTGGATTAAAAGGTTACGCCGCCATAACATCACCAGCACCATCATGGTAGGACGCGTGGCCAAACGCCGGATATATACGCCCTGGCGCATACTCCAGTATCTGCCCGACTGGCGTGCCTTTCGCATCTGGTACGGCAGACTCCGACATAAAGACAAACGAAACGACACCCTGCTGCGGGCTGTGGCTGATGAACTGGCGACCGGAGGAATCATTTTGGAAAATTCCGTTCAATACTGCAAGGAACACCTGGCCCGCGAAGGGGTCATGACTAAAACCCAACCCAGCGAAGCTATCAAACGCGATATCGAGTTTGGCTGGCAGATTGTCAAGCGTATGGGCGACCTGGACATCGGCCAGGCCATCGCCGTCAAGGAACAGGAAGTCATCGCAGTGGAGGCCATCGAAGGAACCAACCGCATGATCGAACGGGCCGGGGGCCTCTGCCGCGCCGGCGGCTGGACCCTCATCAAAACCGCCAAACCCGGCCAGGACATGCGCTTCGATGTACCCACTATCGGCACGGATACTATCGAAAACCTCAAGAAACACGGCGCGGCCTGCGTGGTGGTCGAAGCTCATAAAACCCTCATCCTCGACCTGCCCCAGACCATTAAACTCGCGGACCAATACAAAATCCCCATCCTTGGCCACCAACCCTGAAAAGCCATCAAGGTACCGGCTAAAACATGCTTAAGCTTCGCTAGCGCTGCGCGTAAGCATGCCACCCTGATTTTTAATGTTTTCTGTTATTCTCTACGCAATTTTACAATTTTTTACAGTTTTCATTCAACTAATTTCCTGTTTTTTGCGTCAAAATAGTTATTGATAGTGTCTTAAGACGCCAGCGTCAAAAGTATGTTGAAGCTTTGATTCTGACTCATTAAGCCTATTTTACCTTGGTAAAATTGACTTTTGACGGTAGCATCCCTTAAAGATGATAAAATATGATGTAACTTGATAGAATTGGAGGTTGCCATGATGATTAAAAAATCAGTTCTGTTTACGGTTGTCCTGATGTTAATAGGTATGTTCATTGGTTCTGGGCCGTCTTTTTCCCAAACAGAAGAAAATAAGGTAACGCCTGAAGCAGAGAATAATTTAAATTCCCTGGTGGAAGGTAACAATATCTTTGCGCTGGAACTTTATCATAAACTGATCGAGGAACCTGACTTAAAGGAAAATGACGGCAATCTGTTCTTCTCGCCGTATAGTATCTCCAGTGCCCTGGCCATGACGTGGGCCGGGGCGCGGGGTGACACCGAAACGCAAATGGCCGAAACCCTGCACTTTACCCTGGGTCAGGACAAACTCCACGGAACATTGGGCCGCCTGCAAAAATGGCTTAATGCCCAGGGCCGGGACAGCGGTTATCAACTCTCGGTCGCCAACGCTCTGTGGGGCCAGGAAGGGCACTCCTTCCTGCCGGAATTTCTGGACCTGAATAACAAGTATTATGGAGCGGGTCTGAACCTGGTTGATTTTAAAAATGAAACGGCAAGGGAACAGGCCCGCCAGACCATCAATACCTGGATTGAG
>JAFGHE010000068.1 GCA_016930295.1 Sedimentisphaerales bacterium | reverse complement strand
GAGCAGATTATCCGGCCGACGGGGCTGGTGGACCCGGCGATCCGGGTGGAAAGAGCCCAGGGCCAGGTTGCGCATCTGTTGGGAGAGATCGAAAAGCGGGTAGTGATGCACGAGCGGGTGCTGGTAACGGTGCTGACCAAGCGTCTGGCCGAGGATTTGAGCAAGTATATCAAGGAAAAGAATCATCGCTGCCATTATCTGCACAGTGAAATCAATATCCTGGATCGGGTGGAGATATTGCGCCAGTTGCGTCTGGGTGAGTTTGATGTGCTGGTGGGAGTGAACCTGCTGCGTGAAGGGCTGGATTTGCCGGAAGTGTCGCTGGTGGCGATTCTGGATGCGGATAAGGAGGGATTCCTGCGGAGTGAGACGTCCCTGATCCAGACCATCGGGCGAACCGCGCGTAATGTGAATGCGGAGGTGATTTTGTATGCTGATAAGATTACGAAATCGATGCAGCGGGCTATAGATGAGACGAGTCGCCGGCGCCGGTTACAGCAGGAATTCAACGCCGAGCACGGCATTACGCCGGAGACCATTACCAAGGCGATCCGCAACAGTTTTGAGCAGGAACTGAAGGCCCGGCGTATCGCACGGGAAGCGCTGACCCATGACGAGCAGGAATATGATCGTGAAGAACTGATTGCCATTCTGGAAAAAGAGATGCTGGCGGCCGCCGAGGCACTGGAATTTGAGAAAGCGGCCCGGATGCGGGATCAGATCAGGGAACTGCAGGACTCGCCGGAAATGAGTAAAAGAGAAGGCACAAAGGCACATAGGCACAAAGGCACAAAGTGAATACGGTTGTGAGTTGCGAGAGGACGATAGAAGTCAGAAGACAGGAGTTAGGATTGATTATGAATGGATTTGATATGGAGAAAGTAGTTCCGTTGATTGAGATGGCGCGTGGGGAGGATCTGGGGGATGGTGATATTACGTCGCAGGCCACAATTCCGGCAGATAAGCAGGGGCGGGGCGAACTGGTGTTGCGTGAGGATGGAGTAATCTGTGGCCTGCCGGTGGTGGAACAGGTGTTACGGATATATGATGAGGCGTTATCTTTGGAGACGGATTTTGAGGATGGCCGGTTTGTGGAATCGGGCACGGTTATAGGTTTTATGGTAGGGCCTTTACGTTCTTTGTTGTCCGCGGAACGGGTGGTGCTGAATTTTTTGCAGCATCTCAGCGCTATTTCCAGCACGACGCGTGACTATGTTCAGGCAGTGGAGGGGACACAAGCCCGAATCTACGATACGCGCAAGACCACGCCGGGCTGGCGGGAACTGGAGAAGTACGCGGTCCGTTGTGGTGGTGGTTATAATCATCGGTATGGACTATATGATGCGGTGCTTATCAAGGATAATCATCTGGCGGTGCTGGGAAAGGAGCATTGGCCGGCAGC
Organism: Sedimentisphaerales bacterium; assembly: GCA_016930295.1. Classification (GTDB taxonomy): domain Bacteria; phylum Planctomycetota; class Phycisphaerae; order Sedimentisphaerales; family SM23-30; genus JAFGHE01. Next base: position 21,153 of record JAFGHE010000068.1, on the reverse strand, counting down.
GATAGAGCAGGCGGTCAGGATATTACGGGTCGGGGAGCGGCGTCCGGAGTTTATTCAGGTTGAAGTGGATGATTTGGAGCAGTTGTCGCAAGTGTTGCGGATTGGGGGTATAGATAGTGTGCTTCTGGATAATATGAACCTTGAAGAACTGTGTCGGGCGGTTGAGATGCGTGATTCGATGACCGGGTCGGGCGTGGCATTAGAGGCGTCGGGCGGTATCACGCTGGGGAAAGTCCGTGCGATTGCCGAGGCCGGTATTGACCGGATTTCGGTAGGGGCCCTGACCCATACAATTCGGAATCTGGATATTGGGCTGGACCTTATCATTTGAGATTGAAGATTTAAGAGTTATGATTTATTTGAAATTTAGAATTGGATAGTAAATTACATTATGGATTTTCAGTCGTCCCCGGATCAGGCCAGGAGCACAGGAGAAAGGTAAGCAGTCGAAAGAAACTTTCGCCCCTTCGGGGTTTAAGAGAATTCGAGCATTTGTTACCTGGGGCTTACGCCGCCCGGCTAAAGACTGTCGCTCTTTCAGGGCTAAGAGCAGGTGAGCGATTTTAAAGGAATATTGAATAGAAGTAAGTATCAGATGGCGTTGTCGTTATTTCAATTATTGAAGGAGCATCGGGGTCATTGGCTGACTATAGAGGCGATTTGTCATAAGCTGGGTCGGCCGATGTCGGATATTCACAAGAAGATTGAGCAGTTACGTCAGATGGGGCATCAGATAGAGTCGATGCCTTTGTATGGGTTTCGTCTGGTCGAGGGTGGTGATATCTTAAGCGCCGAGCTGATTGAATATGATTTAGGCACTCAGCGGGTGGGTCGAAAGGTTGTGGTGTATGAATCCACCAACAGTACCAATGATGTAGCCTGGCAGTATAGTCAGGAAAACGGCAGTGACGGGCTGGCGGTGTTTGCCGAATATCAGAATCAGGGCCGGGGTCGGTTCCGGCGCAGCTGGTGGTCGCCGCCGGGCAGCAGTGTGTTATGCTCGGTTCTGTTGCAGGATGTTTCCTTTATAAAGAGTTCAGAAGGTGGCAGGCAGGACAGGAACGAACAGGTGAGTCTGACATTGCTGGCGGGTCTGAGTGTGGCCGAGGCGATTGAAAAAGTCTGTTCAGTGAAGCCTCAGATCAAGTGGCCCAATGATGTGACCGCGCGGGGTCGGAAGCTGGCGGGTATTATGGTTGAGTCCCGGAAGGTGGGTGAGAGAGTCTGTTATGTGATAGGCATGGGGATTAATTGTCTGCAGGCACGCGAGGAGTTTGAGCCTCAGATTCGTGAGGTTGCGGTTTCGCTGGGGGAACTGACCGGCCGGAAGGTGGACCGGCTGAGCCTTTCTCAGGAACTGCTGCGCCGGCTGGATTACTGGCTGGGCTGTATGGAAGAAAATGATAAGCAAAGTCAGCAGAGGCTGCATGATGAATGGCTGCGCCGATGCGGTGAGATTGGCCAGAGACTGACCCTGATAAGCGACGGCCATTCCTATAGCGGCCGGGTGGTGGATATCAGCGTGGAACAGGGATTACTGCTGCAACTTGATAACGGATCCATCCGGGTGTTTGATACGGTTACCACATCGGTGGAACGGGGATGAAGGGACAGAACGAAGTTGTGAGTGGTGAGTTCGCGGGAGATAGTTAATTTATATTTTAGTAAGTGAGGGGTATTTTTCTTTTGAATGTCAGGGTCACTATTCCAGCGGTTTTGGTTAATGGGTGAAAGTTTAGCTGGAAATTGGCGGTGGGGATGGGTATTATATCGGGCGGGCCTTGAAAGGCCCTGTATCAGGATTGATTATGATGGGCTGAGAATGTCGAAACGTTATGGACATAGTACGATATTTGCGGTTATTTGTTTTATGGCCGGTTTTTGTATGGTGGGGAGTTTTTGCGGATTTTTCAGGATATCACAAGCATTGGCCGGGCATGAAATGTCAACGTTGTATTTATATTATGTGGTGGTATTTGTATCGGTCTGGGTGGGACTGCTGAGTCCTCAGTGGGTGATTCGGATGATGATGCGTACGGCGGAGCGTGCCCGGGGGATGCTGTTTCAGCACGGGCAGGAGCAGGCGTATAATCACGTGTGGCTGCCGGAGACGGACCGGGTCGAGTTTCCGGCGGTGATTCATGGGCTGGCGGGCTGTGTGTTGGTATGGACAGGGCTGGCGGTGGGAGGGTCCTGGCTGAGTGGCGGGATTTACCATTTTCAGGAGTGGTTTATCGAACGATTTTTGATTGGGCCTGTTGCGTTAAGGATATTACACGGATTGTGTTTGTTGATCCTGTTGTTTCCCGCCTGGGCGATGGTTGGTGTGCTGCTGGCCCTGCTGTTTCGGCTGGCCCTTTCGCTGGAAGAGGATCGAACCGAATCGATTTTACCAGAAAAGCGATTGTTGTTATTTTTGTTAGTGGGCGGGGCCCTGAGTTGTGGGGTATGGAATTATTGGTTACCTCACTCGCCGGGGCATTACCTGCCGGTGTGGCTGGCGAACCTGCCGGCGTTGATCGGGGTGGTATTGTTGATGTTTATTGTTCCGGCCCAGGCGTCTCAGTTGTCGCGGCCTGCTTATGAGCCGATGCCGTCGGTGATGGAGCGGATAGTGCCGCGCAGCCGTTTTTATACTATGATTATCGTGTTATGCGGAATGTTATTAGGCGGGGCCATTCCTTTATGGGGCCGTCTTTTGACCCTGTTGATGTGCAGCGACAAGCCGGCAGGTTATTATTATTGTATTTTTATTTTTTTGCTGGCCGGCGGGGTTTATATGGGAGGTCGTCGCAGCGGATTGGGAATATCTCCGCGTCAGAAGATAGCGACATTGTTTTTATGGTTTGCTTTTATGAGCCAGTTATGCATACTGATAACAGGGATGTTCTGGGGGAGTTTTTCTGATCTTACCATGATACCGCCGGACCGATTATTGACGGTTTTATTATATGCCATTCTTTCCGGACTCATGATTGTGTCAGGCATGATTTTAAATTGCAGTCGGGAGATATTAGTGGAGATGTCGGTCAGTCCGTCGCTGGGTTGGGCCCGGTGGGTTATCCGCCTGGGTGTGAGTTTTATTATCGGCTGGGGTATGGTGATTTTCTTATTATTGAGTCGATACGGCTCATTGATGGTGTTGTCGATCTGGATATTGTTATCCTTATTGGCCGGGGGCGTTATGGTGATATATCAGTCCAGGTCGGGCCGGGTAAGACGTCTGGTACTTATTATTACAGGATTTTTACTGGTGGGATTGCACAGTCTGCTGATTCCGTGGGCGTCCCAATATTGGTTGCGTATAAAGGATTTGGCCAGTGTGAGTGTGTGCGAGGATGCAGAGGGGACCTGGCTGCTTTATCGTGATCCGGCCGATAATTCTGCGATACGGAGTGTGGCTTTAAGGCCGGGTTTAAAAATCTATCCTGATATTACCTTATCGGACGAAGGCCGGATCAATCTTAGGATACTGAAAAGCATATGTCTGGTCTATCCATATGAAGAGATGATGGTTATTGGTTTTAATGAAAATATATGGCCGCTGTCAGTGCCGGTGCGTTCGGCAGGTATTGATTATCTGATAAATTCTTCTTTGGCTCAACGTCTGCGTAAATATCAGGTTTTAAATACTTCCAATATAAAGCAGCGGAATGCTGTTCATTTTATTGAGCGATCATCCTGTTATTGGCTCAAACTGGCCCGCGACACCTATGGCACCGTATTATTGAGCCTGACAGACAGTACGATGTCATGGCTGTCCGAGGGGAATAATCGTAATTATTGGCTGGCCCTGAGGAATTTATTGAAACCGAATGGAATCATGTTTATCGTTATAAAAGCAGATGCGAGTTCAGATAGTATTTCACCGGAACTATTATCAACACTGGCAGAAGTATTCCAGTGGCGTGGCGGACTACTGGAAACATCCATCACACTACCGGGCACGAGAGTTCAGAAGGATTTACCCGTCATGATACTCTGGCCCACGGAGGAGGCCTGGGAAGAGTTCATCACACGACGAAATTATACTCTGGAAGAGTTGCCCCCGCCCCGTTGCCCGATAACCCTCAGGTATGTCCAGGGGCGATTTACCTGTTTTTCCCATTTACTCTGATACAATTCCGACGGGATCAGCTATCGGAATCAAGCTGAAACCAGGAGCGGCATAATTCCTCTGGTCGTTAAAATCGTTAAAGTTTATCGTCCGGGTGTTATTATATTCGGGTTATGCCGGTCGAGCCATCATCTCATCATTAAATGGAGATAAAAAATGTTAAAATGAGGAGCTTGTTTTTTGCCCAGGAGACATTTACATAGTAAGTTAGATAAGATTAATGTCGATTTTATACATTTTTTGATGTGAGGTGATTTTTTATTGTAGGGCGCCAATCCGGCAGGAAGCTAATATTAAAATAAAAGGTTATTAAATTCGGGGGAATTCCAGCCGATAATTGGGATAGATACAGGAGAAGAGAGATTTGTACAAAAACCGGTATTTAAAGTCCGACAAAAACTGTTCAGGACATAAACATGAAATATCGCCATACAGGAGGGTAACAAGTGCTCACGGCTCGAGCCTGGCCCGCGATCCACCCTGAGTACACTAAGGAAAAAGAGTTCGAACGTTTTTTCAAAGGATAAGGATTACGAAATGTTTTGTTGTATTTATGGTTTAAATTAAATTTGTCATTCAGTGCCGACAGGCACCGGAGGGTATGGACATGAGGACACGAAAATCTGGTTTTACCTTAGTTGAAATTTTAATTGTGGTTATTATTCTGGGTATTCTGGCGGCGATTGTTATCCCGCAGTTTACCGAAGCGTCCAATGACGCGCGTGAATCGTCGCTGGTGAGTAATCTCCAGACGCTGCAGTCGCAGTTTGAGCTGTACAAGGTTCAGCACCTGGATGTGTATCCCTGGAATGACGGTGATGACGGTCTGGATGAGTCGGCCAATATCATCACCCGTTTGACCACGGTGACCAACCAGGCCGGTGGAGAATGGGCGGATGGCGACGGCCCGCGTCTGGGACCGTACATGCAGGAAGTTCCGCTGAATCCATTTGTTACCAATGAGACGGCGGTATTTGCCGAAGATGCCGGTGATGATGTGGACTGGGCTATCAATGTGGCTACCGGCGCCATAACCAGTGGTTATGAATTAGCCGAAGAAGTTGAAGAATAATACCCAGCCCGGACCATGGTTAAAAATGGATTATGTTTAGGGTATGAAATGCACAGCCCGGCAGCTTATCCGGTTGCCGGGCTGTTTTTCCCCTGCCCGGATAGGAGAGTGAGGTGTTCGATGGGTCGGATATGTAAAGAAAAGAGAACCTCCAGGATTAAAAGGGATCGTTTCAGAGTCGCTATCCTAAGGATACGGGGATTCACTCTTGTCGAGCTATTGATTGTGGTGGTGTTACTGGGATTGCTGGCTTCGATTGTGATACCGCAGTTTTCCACTGCCACGGTAGAAAGCCGGGAAAATATGATGCGGGAAAATCTCAGGATCATGCGGAACCAGATAGGGACCTATCATATTCAGCACTGGGATGTCGCGCCGGGATATGACGCGGATGGAATTCCCGGTGAGCAGGCCTTTATCGACCAGATGACGCTCTTTACCGACGAGGATGGCGTCAGCAATGATGTGGCCTCGGCGCGTTTTCATCTGGGACCTTACATGACGGAGATACCCGAGAATCCGGTGAACGGATTATCATCCATCGCGATTATCCTGGACGCGGGAGAGGTACCGGATGAACCCACTGACAACACTGGCTGGATCTACAAGCCGGCAGAGAGAATATTTAAGGCCAATGCTTCCGGGACGGATATAAATGGAAAAACCTATTACGATTATTGAAACAAATCTGTTAGGAGAAGTAATCATGAAAGTCACTGTGGACACATATACCAGGGTAATGCTGACCATTATTGCGGTTTTATTAACACTGGTGGGGATTGGATTATGGGTTGAGACACCCAGGACCACACCGGCCGCCTATGGTGGAATACCGGACTCGGGTCAACAGTTGGATGCATTGCTGGTGGAAGCCAAACAAATAAACGATTCTCTGACAAAGATCAATACCCTGTTGACGAGCGGTAAAGTAAAAGTACAAGTGATGGATGAAGAGCGTGCCAAGGGTAAAACCGGAACACCTGCCCATTAAAACAGGATCTCAAATACATCCTACCGGGTCACACCCTGTATTTAGAGTGTACCTATATAACGGTACACGGATGAAGGGATCGGGTTTTGCAGGTTTTCAGGTGTAATGAATGTCACTAACATTTTGTGAGATGAAGTTATGATGACAGGAATGAACCGTGACCATTTGGACAAGGGTTTTACGTTAGTGGAGATGTTGGTGGTGATTGTGATCATAGGCATTGCCGCCACTGTGGTTATTCCCATGATTGGTGATAATTCTGACATGCAGCTTACGTCGGCATCCCGCAAGTTAATCACGGACTTGCTTTGGGCGCAGACCGTCTCCATATCCACACAGCAGCGTTATCAGGTAGTATTCGACACGGCCAATGAGACGTATGAAATCCAGGATCAGGATGGCACAGTGATTAATGATCCCATCACCAAGGCGCCCGCCCGGATGGATTATACGGTTGATAATTATTTAAGATCGGTAGAAATAGCCACGGCCAATTTTGACGGCCATAATAGTGTCTGGTTCGACCGGATGGGAGCTCCGTATAGTGGCGCCATTATCGATAACACCCCCCTTACCAGCGGCCAGATTGTACTGGCTGGCGGAGAGCAGACTGTAACGGTCAATGTTGAACCTGTAACCGGCCGAATTACCAGCCCGTAAATTTATCGGTTTTGCGGCCGATAACCATCCCCTGTTGCATTCAATTATTTTCAGGGAAATTAATGCGAAAAAATCATAATCATTCATAGGGTAGAAAGACTTGATATTAGTGTTAAGAGGGGCGATTTATGAGGATTGGAGAAAGTCAGTGAAAAAGTGTAATGGGGCAACAAATAATAAGGTATTAAAGGTATAGATGGTTTTTGAGCAGGTCGATATAAGCAAAGAAGAGAAAAGGGTATATTAAGGGAAAGGGAACGTTGTTTTAGGAAACAGGAATATATTTTGGTGTCAGCCAGGTCTTTTGAATTAAGGATATCATGACCCGGCATCGTAATTTGAGAGGAGAAAGAGATGAAACGTTATCAGACATGGACAATTACTGGGTTACTGGCACTGGCGTGCCTGTTGAATAGTATATGGGCCCAGGACGAACCGGCGGCTGCGGCGGAAGCGGCTCCGGCACCCTCGGAGAGCCATATTGCCACTCCGGACCGGGAAGGGGTAATGCCCTCGGTTGTTCATAAGGGTGATATCCTTGATTTTCTCAAGTTTATCGGAGTGGCCTGTAACAAGAATATAGTGCCCTCCAAGCAGGTCAAGGGTCAGATTTCCGTGAACCTGATGAATGTAACGTGCAGTGAAGTACTGGATGTGGTACTCAAAAGCAACGGTTATGCCTATGAAGAAGACGGGCAGTTTATCTTTGTTTATACTGCCGAAGAATATGAGCAGATACTCGAGGCTTCACGTATGGTGGAATCCAAGGTGATCAAGCTCAACTATATACCGACGGACGATGCGGCGAAGTTGATTCAACCGCTGCTCAGTAATGTAGGTCAGATCACCAGTACTCCGGCAGCTTCCTCAGGATCGTCCTCCCGTATCGGCGAAACATGGGCGGGTGATAACCATCTGATCATTGTTGATTATCCGGAGAATATCGAGTTGGTGGTCGAGGCACTGAAATCACTTGATCGTCGGCCCCAACAGATTTTGATAGAAGCCACGATTATGGTGGCCAGTCTCGATGATACCAACGAATTGGGTGTGGATTTCCAGATTTTGGGTGGCGTCGATTTCCAGAGTAAGTTTGATGACACCCGGCCGGACGGTGAATTCGAAGGTCCCTATGGTACGGTTGACCTGGGGGGGACGACGACCGCAGGTAAAACTGAATTTACCAGTTCTCTCAGCGGTGGTGGTCTTAATATCGGAATTGTCAAAAGTAATATTGGTCTGTTCATCAAGGCTGTTGAAAGTACAACGGATGTAGTGACGCTGGGTAATCCCAAGGTGTTGTCATTAAACCGTCAGCAGGGTGAGGTTCGCGTGGGACGCGATGAAGGGTACATCACTACCGAAACATCCGCCACTACCACGACGCAGACGGTGCAGATGCTGCAAACCGGTACTATACTGCAATTTACACCCTTTGTTATGGATGACGGCTATATTCGTATGGAACTGCATCCTGAAGACAGTACGGGTGAAGTAAAACTTAAGGGCGCATTTGCTCTGCCGGAAAAGACCACTACCGAGGTGACGACCAATGTACTGGTGAAAGACGGCCATACTATTGTCATTGGTGGTTTATTCCGTGAACAGACAACACTGGGTCACACCCAGGTGCCCCTGCTCGGTAATGTGCCTCTCCTGGGAAATCTTTTTAAGAGTTCGACCGATGCAAGTACCAAAGAAGAGGTTATCTTCCTGATAACGCCTCATATCGTGAAAGAGGAAATTGATTATGCGGCTGCGGAAGAAGTACTGATGAATTGTGAACAGATTATGCTGGGCGCCCGCGAAGGGATGTCCGGTTTATCCCGTAATCGCATAGCCAGCGGTCATTATCAACGGGCTCGGGAGATGGAAGATATGGGCCAGATGGCTGCTGCCCTTTGGGAAGCCAGTCTGGCTACCCATGCCAGCCCCACATTCCTGGATGCTTACACTTTACGCAATAAATTGCTGGCCCAACATGTGTATATGGGTGAAACCGGCAGTATGCGTACTCTGATGCGTCAACTGATAGACATGGAACAATAAATAAAACGCATAGTTTTATGGTAAACAAAATGTTCAAACAGCGGCAGGGGCGCTAACCATGTGGAGCGCCCCTCTGCTTATATTACGTATCGTAATTCATTAAAAAGAATCAACAATTTAATACTATATTAGCCCTTGTTAGGAGGCATATGATGAAGCGATGGTTGTTGCCGTGGTTCGCTGTAATGATATTTGTGATTGGCTGTCAGGATCAGCATGCTCTGAAAAAGCAGGAAACTATGGAGCACTGGACCAAGGCCCGGGTGAGCATGATCATCGATATGGCGCAACAGCAATTTCAGAATGGTGATTACCAAAAAGCGCAGCAAACCACGTATGACGCTCTCGACATTGATCCCCAGTATATACCGGCCCATCTTCTTCTGGGGCAGATTTATCTGGATCAGAATAAATATAGTCTGGCCCAGAAAAGTTTCCAGCACTGCCTTTCCTTAAATCCCACCCATGCTCAGGCTAATTATTATCTTGGTGTAATTCTGGAAAAACGCGGCCTGATGCCTGATGCTCTGGATCATTACCGCCTGGCCTGGGAAACGGATACCCACAATGTCCCCTATCTTTTAGCAGTAGTGGAGACGCTGGCAGCCCAGGAACACTATCAAGAGGCTTTGGATATGCTCATGGATTTCCTGCAGGAGGGTGAGTCCGATGTCTCGGTTTATGTAGCGGCGGGTACCATCTTAACCACAATGGGTAAATCCGGGGAAGCCGTTTCGATGTATCGTCAGGCGATGTATCTGGCGCCGGATAATGATCAAATTAGCGAATCCCTGGCCTTTGCCCTGCTGGCAACAGATGAGCCGGAGGAATCGGTTGCTATTTTTGAACGGCTGGAACAAAAGGCCCGGGATCAGTCACAGACATTGAATTGGTCCCATTATCTGGCGATGGGTGATTGTTACATGAAGATGTCACAGTATTTCAAGGCTCAGCGTTGTTTTGAGAAAGTCAGTGAACAAGACAACAGCAATCCCCGCATTTGGATTCGTCTGGCTCAGACCGCGATGGCACGTGATGATTTATCCAGGGCCCAAACGTGGGCTCAAAGGGCCATCAGCCTTGATCCTGGTAATACTGAGGCCCAGATGGCCCTGGCCTTTGTCATCCTGAAACAGAAAAACTATGAGGAGGCGGAGAGTATTCTAAATCAGATTCTCACGAATGAGAGTGATAATTTACTGGCCTATTGTCTGCTGGGGCAGTGCTATGAGGGATTAGGTCAAAGTGACAAGGCACTGGACTGTTATGCCCAGGCCCTGCGTCTTGATCCTCATGACAGTCTGGCTCAGACGTTAATGCGGCAGATGAATGTATTACAGGTAGGGCAGTCGTCGTCGAGCGATAAATTTTAAGTTATTAATAAGGAGGGGAAAAGACTCTGTATCCGACCCGGGAGGCAAACCAGGTGTTTTACCCAAAGGGTATGATTATATCTGGCAGGGCCGGTTGTAAGGCTTTTTCAGGATTACTTAATGTATACTATAGATACGGGAAATCTCAATCGTTATGAATATACGTAAGACGATCCCCATTCTGATCATCCTGATCGTGGTGGCCGGGGCAGAGGCATTATTGGCCACCCTCATGATGAAAGAATATTCTCACTGGCCTTTATTGTGTGGCGGATGGATTCTTTATGCTCTCATCGTGGTTTTGTGTGTGATATGGAGTTTTCATGCGTTTCGCTCACATGCACGAACGGTTCAGCATATTCGGGAACAACTGCTTCGTTTTGAGCAAGACAGCCAGATCGGCATGATCATGGTAGAGACTAATGATGATCTGGCCCGGCTGGTGGCGGAAATCAATAAATATCTGACGAACCTGAGATTCCATCTGGAGCGGGATAAACTCACGCAAAAGGAACTGCAAATTCAGGCTCGGGCGGCCGAGACAGAAACGCGGCAGATTGAAGCGGTGATTAACAGCATCTCCGATGCCGTTATTGTAACCGACCGATATGATGAGCTGGTGATGGCCAATAAGGCGGCCCAGGATCTTTATGAATTTGATTTTGATCTGAATTATCGTTTGCCGGTTGACCAGATTATCGAGGATGACGATTTATTACAGCTCCTGGCACAACTGCGTTGGGAGAAGAGTACGCATCTTTTACAGGAAATGCAATATAGCCATCCTCTCAGCGGCGTCCGTCTTGATCTCAAGCTGGTGGCGTCCTGTGTTTTTGATAAGAATCGGCAGGTTATTGGGGGAGTTGTGGTGGTTCATGACGTCACTGCGGAGAAGGAGATCGCACGCATGAAGGATGATTTCGTGAATTGTATTTCGCATGAGCTGAAGACTCCTCTGGCCAATATAAAGGCCTATACGGAGATGCTTTCTGACAAGGAGGTTGACAATGTTGCCGTCCAGGAGCAGTTTTATAATGTCATTCAGGATCAGGCTCAGCGATTAAACTCCCTGATCGATGATATTTTGAACAGTTCGCGAATGGAGTCGGGGCAATTAAAAACCCAATGTACGCTGCTAAACCTGGTTGAGGTGGTCCAGGAGGCGGTGAGTGCCATCGGGCCGCAGGCCCGGGAGCGGCAAATAGAGTTTACTCATGAGATACTGTCTGAGGAACTGGTTATATCGGCCGATCGGGATATGATTTTACAGGCGGTTTTAAATCTTCTCAGTAATGCCGTTAAATATTCTCCGCAGGGGAAGTCGGTCATGATTCAGTTGCGTTCGGATGATAACGAGGCCGTGCTGGAAGTGAAGGATCAGGGTATAGGCATTCCTGCGGAATCACTGGGTCAGATATTTGATAAGTTTTATCGTGTTCCGGAAAACAATCATTTTGCCGGGGGCACAGGGCTGGGTCTTTACCTGGTCCGTAAGATAATTCAGGAAGTGCATCAGGGGCGAGTTCAGGTTACCAGTTGCTGCGGAGAGGGGACTACTTTTAAGGTGATGTTACCTCTGGCGGTCGTTGCATCCCGTACATCGTCCTGTTAGCGGGGATAAAACAACGACCAACAGAGCTAACCATAAACGATCAAGAAATCGCACCAGGAGTCAGGTATGTTCGAGAAAAAATATAAGGTTTTAGTGGTGGATGATGAGGTTCATATATTACATGTGATTGCACTCAAATTACGTAACGGGGGTTATGAGATTATCACTGCCCGGGACGGGCGTGAAGCACTGGAATTAGCGCAGGTGGAGTTACCGGATTTGATTATTACGGATTACCAGATGCCCTATCTGTCGGGACTGGAGTTATGTCAGCGTTTGCGTCAGATTCCCGCCACGCGGCACATACCGGCGATTATGCTGACGGCCCGTGGATTCAATCTGGAGGAAACAGCTTTGCGTTCGGCGGGTATCGAAATATGTATAAACAAGCCATTTGGGCCGCGTGACCTGTTATGTACGGTCAATGAAATAATAAATCCGGAACCAATACAAACGGAATAAAATCAGATGGTCTGCCATGAGCTCTAATCCGCAGAATCCGAATATCAACCACGATCTGGAGGCATTGACATGCTCTCTGACTCAAACGTATGAAGAGCTGGCCCTGCTCCACCGGATCAGTGAGGGTATGAGAGTCACGCAAAAGCCGGAGGGTTTCTTTCAGGATTATGCCGAGCATATTCTGGAGGTGCTGGATTCCGAGAAATTATTGATTTTCTGGCAGGACCAGACAGGATATGACCTGGAATTGCCCCGGGTAACATCGGCGGGCCGGTTGTCGTTAGACCGTGTGCATCTGGAGGTTATCTGGGACAGAAGCCGACAGAGTTTTATCGAAACCCGGGGGATACTTATTGACAGCAGTGTGGACGGCTCTCTGAAATATCAGTGGCCGGAACACATTCGCAATATTGTCAGTGTTCCCATTCGCCGGAATCGGCATCTGATGGGTGCCCTGGTGGCGATCAATAAAATCAAGAAGCCTGATTTTGATTCAATCGATACGAAGATGCTGGTCGGCATTTCCAATGAATTTGCCGTATTTCTGGAGAATTCGCGTTTGTATCGTGATTTGGAGGAGTTATTGGTGGGCGCCTTACGTGCCCTCTCCAGCAGTATCGATGCCAAGGATCCTTATACGTGTGGCCATTCCGAGCGTGTGGCTATGATCTGCCGGCATATTGCCGAGCAACTGAGTTTGTCTCCCATAGAAGTCAATCACATTTATCTGTCCGGGCTGCTCCATGATGTAGGCAAAATCGGGATTAATGAGTTGGTGTTATGTAAACCGGGCCGGCTTACGGTGGAGGAATTTGATCAGATTAAAAAACATCCACAGATCGGGGCCGATATTCTTCGTCCGATCCGGCAGATGGAGGAAGTGGCCCGGTCTGTGCTGGCTCATCATGAGCGTTATGACGGGAGTGGTTATCCGCTGGGTCTGGCCGGTCGGGATATTCCGCTGGCCGGCCGTGTCGTCATGCTCGCCGATTCCTTTGATTCGATGTTTACCGACCGTACCTATCGCCGGGCTCTGCCGGTGGAGGTTGCCCTGGCCGATATCCGGCGTTTCAGCGGCACTCAGTTCGATCCCCAGCTCACGGATGCCTTCCTGAGCACGGATTTGTCCATATTGCTGATGCAACTTGAAGATAACACTGTGCACACCCATCCCCATTATATCCAAAACCATCTGATTTTTTCCGACGAGTCAATTCTTAATTAAAGGTCGTGGGCTTCTGCGGCCATTGTGAACAGTGACAGAGTGGTTGGATAATCATAAAGAAAGCCGACATTACTGATAGATCAAAGGAAATAACGTATGTTTATAAGTCATTTTTTATCAATGGGATAGAGAGGCTTTTGGTGAATTAATCGGGCATGAAATATCATCTGTTATTATGGTATATTCGGATAATGAGAATTAGACTTAATTTTTTGAGGGATTTTAACCGGAATTTAACACGTAAATACTTGCAAAAAGATGAGATATTGGTATAATGGGTTTTATGAATGCCATTTTGAACGGTATAAGTAGTGTGATTTGCCCCAGATGGGGAAGACGCCAGTGTCAAAAGTTTGTGGCAGCTTTGATACTGACTTATAAAGCCTGTTTTACATTGGTAAAATTGACTTTTGACGGTAGCCTCGGTGAAAACAGGAAAGATTTTCCTAACGTCCTGTTTGACCGATAATTGACTCTCGATTTTCATGATTGCTGAATTTCAGGCGTTTCAGTCTTTCAGATAGTGCAATTTTTTGAAAATCCGAGTTTATTTTTGTAACATAAACATATTATTGAGGAGCGCTTATGTTTATTTACCATTTACATGGTAAATATGAGGATGAAATGTGTGAGCAGGAAGCCTGTTTTTTTGCTCAACCAGGGGGTTTATCAGTCTGTTCTAGGATGGAATCGAGTTTTTTCGCGCTGGTTTTGAAGATAACTTGTTTTGGTGCAGTTATTTGTCGAATGATGTCTGCGTGGAAGCACAATAAAGTTGTTTTTTTGAGGGGAAGTATCGCTTTAATGTTGAACAGCTATGTTTAAAGACCTGCTTAAAAGACATAAAAAGGCTGCACCTGATAACGGCCCGGTAAAACGGCAGCCCCCAAAGGCCCACGTATCAGGTTCGGAAACCACAAGAGGAGAATCTTCGTCTGCCTCTGTCCCGTCTGTCGAGATTGAATCGCATAGCAAGGGCACTATAGAACCTCTGCGGGATAAGATCAAAATTACTCTAATGCCTTCAGTTTGTCCTCCTCCGAAGAAGGGCGATCTTTTCTCCTGTCGGTATGAGTTAAAATACCGCATTTCGGAAAGCAAAGCTCAGACCATTAAGGCCTATGTTCAGAATTTTTTGCCTATGGACCGTTATGCTCAGCAACATCCGGATGGTCAATATCCCATTTCCAGCCTGTACCTTGATTCTGACAATCTGGATCTGTGCCGGGAGACTCTGCTGGGGAAGGCCAATCGATTCAAGTTGAGAATTCGCAGTTATGATGACGGACCTGAGTCTCCGGTTTTTCTGGAAATCAAACGGCGTGCCAATAAAATTATTCTGAAGAGCCGCGCCCGAATTAATCGGTCAGACCTTCTGTTTGTTCTGGAGGGTCGGGATAGGAATCCGGCCCGATCCGACAAGGACCAGGAGTCTCTTGAACAGTTTGTATATTACAAGCAGATGATTCAGGGGCATCCGGTGGTCCTGGTTCGCTACCTGCGGGAGCCATTTGAGGGGGACACTGAAAATCGAGTCCGTATCACATTTGATCGTCATCTTTGTTACAGGGAAATGTCGGATTGGCAGATTGCTCTGAATGGAGAAGGGTGGCGCCGCATACCGATACCCTTTGTGATACTGGAGATAAAATTTACGGGGCACTATCCGGCCTGGCTGAATGAGATGGTTCATGTATTTAATCTGAACCGTTCTTCGATGTCCAAATATGTTACGTCAATTAAACAGTCACAGCAAACCGCTTTACGAAAAGCCTTACCTTATTATCTGGACTAATGGAAAATATCTGGCACATTTTAGATGGATATTCATACCAGACAGACATGGATGCCTGGTCAGTAATTTTGTCGCTGCTTTTGGCCTTTGTGCTTGGGCAGGCACTGGCCTGGGTATATTCTTTTACGCATCATGGACTGTCGTACTCAAAATCGTTCGTACAATCGCTGATAGTGATCACCATAGTCGTTTCCCTGGTAATGACCACGATTGCCGGCAGTTTTGTGGTGGCGGTGGGTCTGATGGGGGCGTTGTCGATCATTCGTTTTCGCAATATTATCAAGGACACCCGTGATATTGCCTATCTTTTTTGTGCGCTGGTGCTGGGGATGGCGTGCGGTTCGCAGCGATATGCGATTGCGATTATCGGCAGCGTGATATTGAATCTGGTTCTCCTTTATCTGTATTTCGCTGATTTTGGAGTACATCGTTCGAATAACGCCTTTTTGCGTTTTACCTTTCAGGGTGATCTTCCACCGGAACATACGCTGTTGAAGGTACTGCGCCGTTTCTGTAAGTCGGTGATTCTGACGTCCTCTCAGGCCGGCGGTTCGGATCGTTCCCAGGTGGAATATGGGTATCAGATCACTATTCGCAACGCCTCCAAGAATCAACTGATGCTGTCGGAACTGCAAAAGATTGAGGGCATAGAAAATCTAAGTCTTACGATACAGGAGCAGATACTTGAGCTTTAAACTTGTGATACCAGCCAAACGATCGGGTCGGGTTATGACCCGGATACTTCCACTGCTGATCTGGATGATTGCACTGGCGGGGGTAGTCGCCCTTTATATCTATCGGACGGCAAGTTTTCATGTTGTCGGGGTTGCAACGGCGCAAACGCGGGACATGGCCGTCACGGAATCCGGTATTCTGGTATCGCTGCCGGTTCAGTTGTATCAGGAAGTCCGTCAGGGTGAGATTCTGGCTAGGCTGCGCATGAATACGGCCAGCCAGAATCAGTATACGGCGGCGCTGCTGGAGGCCCAGAAAGCGACGGCCGAGGCGGAACTGGAGCGTTTAAAATCAGAGTATCTGGCCATGGAGCAACAGGTTAGTACGTCACTGGCTCAGGAAGATACAGATCTGGCCTTCCGGAACAGGCAACTGGCTCTGGATATTGAACGACTTCGCATCAAGATTCTGGAAATCCAGATGTCGCTTGAGCCGGGAAAAATTCAGTTAAACGACTTGGAACTTGAAAAGAAAGTGCTCCGGGAGTTACTGGATAAGAAGGCCATAGACGCCTATGAACTGCAGAAGGTCGAGGTTCAACATCAGATTTTGTCGGAAAAGATTCGTTGGGAAGAAGAAAGGCTTTCCCAGACCCGAAACGATTTGTTGCAGGCACAAAGGAGGCTGGCTGATTTTGTAACGTATCGGCCCTCCATTTCTTCGATACAGGTTCTGCTGGATCCTCTGCGCAGGGCGATTGACGTACAGGAAAAGAAGCTGGCGGAACTGTTCCTGCCGGGCACTGAAATTATTATTACAGCCCCTTTCGATGGTGTGATCTCCGGTATCCGGTATCTGGAAGGGCAGGCGGTACTGCAAGGAGAATCGATTCTTTCGGTTACCGCGAAAAAGCCGGATCATGTGATAGTATGGGTGGAGCAGGAGGTATGCGGGACCCTGCATGAACAACAGAATGTGCAAGTGGTTAAAACCACGTATCCGCGTCAAATCATGATGTCTCGTATTTCTCATATTGGTCCCATGATAGAACTGAAGCCGGATCGTCTCTGGAAAAATCCTTCCGTGCCGGAATGGGGTCGCCCGGTGATAATTCCGATACATCCGGACATGCAGTTAATCCCGAATGAACTGGTCGGCATTCGAAGGATATAGCTGGTATTTTTGGAAAATCTCATGAAGCGATATGCTCAAACATGTTTTGGAATGGGTGTTGGCTGCCTGAGGATACTGAGTGTGGTTCTGCTGCTGCTGCTGCTGGTTGGCTGTCACTCAGATCCTGAGCAGGTCAGCCGGGAGACTGATGAATATGTATATGAAATCATAGATCACAAGTGGGAGGATTCGTTTGGGAGCCGCAGCGATTATCAGATCGAACCGTTTTCTTTGGAAAAGAGATATGAAATGCTTCTGGATATCTCTGAGACAGAGGTATTGACTCTTCCCCGGGCGGTTGAGCTGGCGGTTTTGCATAGTGACGAGTACCAGACGGCTAAAGAGCAGCTTTATTTAAGCACACTCGATTTAAGGGATGCCCGTCATTTATACGAATTAACTCCTTATATCGGCGCGGTGGGGGGGTATGCCAAGGAAGGAGATCGTGAAACATCAGGGGGACAGAATCAATCAGGAATACAACAGCTTCTGGCCACGGGAGCGGCGGTCAGTTCCGGCATCACCGTGGGGTATCTGGATGTCCTGACCGGGGATTTTCGCAGTGGTTTGTCCACGATTTTTCATGCGGCAATCACACAGCCTCTCCTGCGTGGTTCCAACCGTAAAGTGGTTCTGGAGACGCTGACCCAGGCGGAACAGGATACGTTGTATGAAATTCGTACTTTTAACCGGTTTCGGCAGACTTTTATGGTCTCGGTGGTTACCGATTATTTCAGGCTTCTGCAATTGTATGATTATTACAGCAATGCTCAGGCTCACTATGAGCGGCTGGTAGAGTTGACGGATAAAATGCAAAATCTGGCAGCGGTCGGTCGGCTGCCTGAATTTGAGCTGGAGCAGGCCCGGCAGGACAAGCTGCGGGCTCTGGATGAATATTATCAGGCACATACGCTTTACCAGGAGCAACTTGACATTTTCAAAATGAAACTTGAGATCCCGCCGGATACCAAAATCAGGCTGGATCAAAATGAATGGCAGGGACTGCTCGAGTCCGATGTGATTTCGATGGACTGGTCCGAAGAAGAGGCCGTGGCGGCGGCTCTGGGTCAGCGGCTGGATCTGGCCAATGCCTTTGATCAGGCTCTGGATGCCCAAAGGCATGTAGAAGTCGCTGCGGATGCTTTGCAGGCAGACCTGGATCTGGTCGGTTTTTATAGTAACGGTAATGACAGTAGTCGCCGGTATACCTTCGGAGCCGATCCGGGCGATTTGAATAGAGTTCGGGATAGGTATGAATTGACATTGCGCATGGATCTTCCTCTGGATCGTGTCAGCGAAAAGAATGATTACAAGAGAGCGCTGATACAATTGTCCCAGCGGCAGCGGAATCATATGAATGTCACGGATCAGGTGATTTTTGAGGTGCGCAAGGCCTACCGGGACCTCAAGGAGGCACAGGAACAGTATGCCAATCAGCTTGAGGCCTGGGAACTGGCCGGTAAGCGTTTAGATAATACCATGTTATTGTTAAGCTATGGCCGGGCCGATGCCCGGGATGTCCTGGATGCTCAGAAAGATTACTTTCGCACTCAGAATGTATACTCCCAGGCACTGGTGGACTATTCCGTAGCTAAGTTGAATATTTATCGTGATTCGGGAGTGCTCTGGATCCAACCCAACGGGCGGTGGGAAGCAAAGACCACCGTAAAAAACAGATGAGGAATAAAAGAGAAAGGACATATTTTGAAGGTCAAATTAACATCATTGTTACTGATTGTAATTTTAACGGTCTCGGCTACGGCCCAGACCTTTCCTACCGGTGACCTGAATGAAGACTACATAGTTGATATTCTGGATATGCAGATTATGGCGGGTCAATGGCTTGACTTTGCCGGATGTGAGGGGTTTGGTTGTCCGGAGTTCGACGGTGTACTGGGAATCACGCTGTCGGACTATGATTATCTGGCGGCCAACTGGCTGGAAGACTTTAGGGACCGGACGGTGGTCATTAACGAGTTCATGGCATCCAACAGCAGTGCCAGCGGTATTACTGATCCGCAGGGGGACTCTGACGACTGGATTGAGATATACAACATGGGTGAAGCGGCTCTGGATTTAGCCGGGAAGTATCTAACCGACGATCTTAATAATCCAACCGTCTGGCAGTTTCCCCCGGACCGCCCGTCCGAAACGACCATTGCGGCGGGTGGCTATTTAGTTGTCTGGGCGGATGGTGAAATCGGGGATACGCCGGGATTGCATGCCGGTTTTCAGCTCAATGCCGGGGGTGAAGAGATTGGTTTATTTGACACGGACGGAACAACTCTGATTGACTCTATTGTTTTTGGTGACCAGGTGGGGGATATTTCCTACGGTCGCTGGCCGGACGGCTACAGTGACTGGCGTTTCTTTCCTACAGCCACTCCTGGGGCAGCCAATGATACGCCTTACATTGGTGAAGTGGCCGATACCAAATTCAGCTCGGACCGTGGTTTTTATGATGATCCTTTCAGTTTGACCATTACCTGTGACACGGCGGGAGCCCAGATTTATTATACGACCGATGGCACTGCTCCGGTTGACAATGATGTGGCTACGGCCGACGGCATTCTCTATACCGGTCCTATTTCTATCAGCTCAAACACCAGTGTGAGAGCGGCGGCCCTCAAGACCGGCTGGATGCCCACGAATCTAGATACGCATACCTATATTTTTGATGCCAGTGATGAGATTAAAGCGATGCCGGTGGTTTGTCTTACCGGTGACGAAGAGAAGACCTTTTTCCTGCCTGACGGTATTATGGCGTATCCTACCCTGCGCGGTATCGAATACGAGCGGCCCGTATCATTCGAAGTTATCGATTTACAAACCGGCGCCAGCTTTCATGAGAACTGCGGCATCCGTCTCCATGGCAGCAACGACACGCGACCGCAGTATACAATCGGTGAGGATTGGAGTACCTGCTGGATTGATTGGTGGCCTCATATGAACACCAATAAATTAGGCTTCAATCTCTGGTTTCGCAGTACCTATGGCAATAATCGCCTGGAATACCCGTTTTTCCCTTTTATTGATGTCGACCGTTTCAAGAGTCTGGTGCTTCGACAGGGGAAAAATGATGCCTGCACTCCGTTTATAAAAGATGAATGGGCCCGGCGGCTGTTTCGGGAAATGGGTCATGTCCAGGTCACAGGCAGCTTTGCCAATCTTTACCTCAACGGTGAATACAAATCTTACTATAATCCCACGGCGCGGGGTGATCAAGAATTTTACCAGGAATGGTACGGTACGGAAAATGAATTCGACGTGATTACCCAGTCCGGAGTCAGAGATGGTGATTCGTCTGCCTGGTACAGTCTGATTAATTATGCCAACAGCAACGACTTGTCCGATATAACTAAATATGAGTACGTGGCAAGCAAGTTTGATATTCCAACGTTTATCGATTTTCTAATAATTGAAATTCACATTGGCAACTTTGACTGGCCGGGCAATAACTGGGATGTCCACTGCGAACGGTCGGCGGACGGCATATTCAGATTCAGCATTTGGGATGCAGAAGGGCTTGCCGAGCAGTGGTATTTTGGCGGTGGATGTGAAAATTGTGCCGATACCGCCTTCGAAGATTTTCCGACCTGGTCAGGAACTGCGGGATTAAACCATATGAACGATCCTATATCCCAGCTTTATCGTGCCCTTAAGGCCAATCCGGAGTTCGTCCAGCTTTTTGCCGACCATGTCCACAAACATTTCTGGAACAGCGGAATACTCAGCGAAGAGCATCTTTTGATGCGATGGTGGGAGGTCTTTGCAGAGCTATCGGACGTTCTTCCGTATGCGGGACCAGGTGTAGTAACATTCGTGCCGGACGTCTTCATACCTCTGCGCGAGATGTATACCATGGACGCGTTTGAAGCGAACAACTTAATCGATTTGAGTTTTGGCTACCCGATATTCAATATAAACAGTTCGTATCAGCACGGCGGAT
>JAFGHE010000067.1 GCA_016930295.1 Sedimentisphaerales bacterium | reverse complement strand
GCCGATTACTATAGTGTCTCTGCGCCGCCGGCTGATCAGTGGAGCCTGGTAACCTTCAACGGATTTGATGCCGCCGAAATCGCGGCTTATAAAGCACGTTCCTATGAGATCCCCATGGAGCCGGTGACGACGACATCTGCCGCCCAGGCATTGACGGATGTACTGGATGGGGCCGGGGCAAGCTATCCTTCGCGCGATGTAATTGATGCTCGCATCGTCAATGATGTCGTCAACGGGACAGGGGATTTTGTCTATAACACTCCTGACCTCGATACCGCAACGCCGGAAGAGATCGAGGCTTTCTGGCCGACGCTGTATTCCCTGCCGGCTCCAACGGATACGGACCATGACGGCATGCCGGATACGTGGGAAACTGCCAACGGTCTTGATTTATACAATCCGGCAGACCGGAATGATTACGATCTCCATCCTGACTATACTAACCTGGAAGTCTATCTGAACAGCTTAGTGGCCGAACCCGTTCTGGAAATGAAACTTAAATGCAAACCAGCCAGGTTGAAGCCCAAAACCAAAAGCACAACAATCACGGTCACATTTAAGACTCCGAAGGGCATAGGAGAAGAGTATATCGACCTAAGTGAGCCGATAACCTTTTATCCCGGCGGGATTGAAGCTTTGGATATGACAATTACGGAAATAGGCAAAGGTGATAAGGTGAAGGCGAAAGTTACCGCCACTTTTGACGCATCTGAGTGTAAGGAAAACCTGGAAGCCGGCAAAAATACGGTATATGTAGTTGGTAAATTAATGACCGGTGAGTATTTCGAGGCGGTGGGCTCCTTGAGGTATAAACCATAATAACCAGCCCGTTTTTCTGTACTGTCGTCATTAAAAAATAGCCTTGGTAACAGAATAAAACATGAATTCAAACGTTATATGCCGGGACACGATGAGGGGATCATCCATATAGGTTCCCCCTCTAAACGGCTATCCCCCCAGTTTACCTGGATAATACGGGGGCAAGTATGTAGGAGATGAAAAAATGTTTGACATCCCAGATGAGATGGGTTAAATAGGGCCTGAGTGCCGCGGTTTTGCCCCGCCCCCCGCCCCACTTTTACTCCGCCATTCACAACACTATAGAGGAAGTTAAGATTATCCCTGTAGCGGACCTCTGAGTTATTATAAAAGGCTATAAAATCAATTCCTTGATAAATATCGAAGGATTGATATATTAAAGATAATAGATTATGTTGCTTTTTACACAGATCTTGGCATAATGGAGTCATTGCCTATGAGTAGCCTGAAAAAATCATCGCTTATCGAAAGGCTCGATGCCCTCTATGAATATGACCGTGAGCCGGTCACCGAAGATAAACTGCATGGATGGAGCACCTTTATCGCGATGTTCTCAAGTGAGCACATCGCCGGCACGGAATTTGTGCTGGGGACACTGCTGGTCTTGCATGGCGTCACCGCATTTGATGTGTTTGCAGGATTGGCGGTGGGTAATATGTTGGCCGTGCTGAGTTGGGCTCTCATGTGTGCACCGGTAGCGGTCAGGGAGCGGTTGACCGTCTATTGGCAGATTCGTAAAATCGCCGGTCCCTATCTGACTATTCTTTACTCCGGGCTCTTTGCCTTGATCCTGTGTTTGCTGGCCGGGGCCATGGTAAATGTCTCCACCACCGCGGTTTCTCTCACTATGGACATATCCAGCCCTAACTTTATAGCAGGCGATACCGTACCCAGTATCGCATGGATCACCATTGCTATTGGGGTGGGAACTGTGGTGGCGGTGTTAGCAGTGTTGGGATTTGAACGGCTGGCTCATTTCGCCAAAGTCGCGGCGCCATGGATGCCGCTGGTATTCCTGGCCGCGGCTGTGAGCTCACTGCCGTCCCTGGGAATCACCGGCATGAGCAATTTCTGGCAAATCGCCAATGAAAAGATCTGGACGGGCGTGGCGAGAGAGGGACAGATGCAATACAGTTTTTGGCATTGTGTGGGCCTGGCGTGGCTTTGCAATATTGCACAGCATATGGGCATGGGCGACGTTACTATTTTTCGCTATGCAAAAAAATGGCAAATGGGCTTTTGCTCAGCCTTTGGTATGTTTCTGGGACACTACATGGCCTGGATCTGCTCCGGTATTCTCTGTGCCGCCTTTATTCACGCTCAGACAGCGGCAGGGGATGCGAATCCCAATCCTACACCCGGTAATATTGCCATGCTGGGGGCCGGATATGCCGGTATTGTCTGTGTTGTGCTGGCGGGTTGGACTACAGCCAATCCCACCCTCTACCGGGCAGGACTCGCCTTCCAGGTAGCTACACCTAATTGGCCTCGCTGGGCGGTAACCATGATAGCAGGGGCAGTGATGATTATTACGGCGTGCATTCCTGCCGTATTGCACTATCTCGATCGAATCGTAGCCTATTATGGTCTGTTCTTTATGCCGCTCGGGGCCTTTATCTTCATTGATTTCTGGCTCTTTCCTAAATTGGGTCTCGTCCGCAACTATGCCGAACGTAAGGGCCTAATGATGAGTTGGCCTGCTGCGATAGGCTGGTTTGGTTCGTTTGGAATATGCTTTGTGCTCTATGCCAAGGACCAGTATGAAGCCTGGGCCTGGGTCAACGATAAATTGCCTGCCTTTCTGGCCCATTATAAGGCTGATCTATTCTCGCAGGTACTCCCCGCATGGATCATTGCTGTGACCTTATATACCCTATGCAGCGTCATCCAGCAAAAGAAATCGCCCCTAATCACTGAAAAGGAGAATTAGAATGACTGCACCATTAAAGAAGGCCTTAAAAATTGTTTCCTTTACAGGTCTGGTTCTTTCAGTTGTCCCGGCGTTCCTGGTTTTTGGTGGGATCATTACCAAACAACTCTATCTGGAGATCATGTTTTTGGGCATGGTGCTCTGGTTTAGCACGGCAATTTTTTGGATAAAAAAGGATCATTTGGACTTATGAACAACCGTACAAAGGTCACGCGGCTCCGCTGTGAATATCTTGAAAATCCCATAGGTATTGACCAGGTGCAGCCCCGTTTGAGTTGGAACATTGAAGCTGCGCGTCGCGGTGTCCGTCAGATTGCCAGGCAGGTCAGAGTGGCCTCTTCTACCGAAAGATTAGCCCGGGGTGATGCAGACCTTTGGGACAGTGGACGCGTTGAAGACGACCGGAGTACACATATTCCTTACTGTGGAGTCGTTCTAACATCGCGTATAAGCTGCTATTGGCAGGTCCGGATCTGGGACGAGCAGGGGAATACAAGTGTATCTGAACCCGCCTGCTGGACCATGGGACTTCTAAATTCTGCAGATTGGCAGGCTCAGTGGATAGCCGCCGATACTTCCTTTTTGGAAAAGGCCCACCATGCCATCACACCCACCTTGACCCGACCTGGTACACCGCCCTGGTTTCGCAAGACGTTTGAAGTGAACAGTCCCGTCAGGCAGGCCACCTTGTATGCCAGTGCCCGGGGCTTATACGAGTGTACCCTCAACGGACAACGTGTGGGGCAGGACATCTTTACCCCGGAATGGACGGACTATAACAAACGCATTCAATATCGTACCTATGACATTACTCAACTCATCAAGCCGGGGAGTAATGTTCTGGGAGCAATACTGGGTGATGGATGGTACAGTGGCTATGTGGGCTGGCAGGAGACACGGGGACGCTATGGTTTGCAAAATAGCCTGATGCTCCAGCTCGAGATCGAACTAATGGATGGCCGGCGAATGACAGTGAATACGGATGATTCCTGGCGCTGTTGTGCCGGTCCCATTTTGTTTTCCGATTTTATGATGGGCGAGACCTATGATGCCCGGCAGGAACTGACCGGCTGGATGGAAACCCACTACAACGATTCCCAATGGTGTCCCGTCAAGGTAGTGCCTGCCCCCCAAGTCCCTCTGGTATCCCAGCCCAGCGAGTCGGTATGCCTGGTTGAGACCATTGATCCAGTAAGTGTCCATGAAATCAGACCGGGAGTGTACATCTATGATCTGGGGCAGAATATCAGTGGCTGGATTCGCATGCGCGTGCGCGGCGCAGCCGGCACAACGGTTACGCTACGACACGGTGAACGTCTCAACCCCGATGGCACGCTTTACACGGAAAATCTACGCCGGGCCCGTGCTACAGATGTCTATATCCTCAAGGGAAGCCGGCAGGAGATATGGGAACCCCGTTTTACCTTCCACGGCTTTCAATTCATAGAGATCAACGGTTTGCCCGCAAAACCCCGGCCGGGCGATATCATCGGCTGCGTAGTTCATTCAGCCACTCCGCCAGCCGGCCACTTTGAATGTTCCCACCCGCTGGTTAACCGTTTATGGCTCAATATCTTTTGGAGTCAGAAAGACAACTTCCTGTCCGTGCCTACAGACTGTCCACAGCGAGACGAGCGTCTGGGCTGGATGGGGGATGCTCAAGTCTTTTTACGTACGGCTTCTTATAATATGAATGTGGCGGCGTTTTTTACCAAGTGGATGATCGATGTGGAGGATGCTCAAACCCCTAAGGGCATCTTCCCTGATACTGCGCCACGCTTGCACGAGGGAGAGAACTTTGTAGGCCTGGACGACCTGGGCGGAGCAGCGGCTTGGGCCGATGCCGGCGTAATCATACCCTGGACAATCTGGCGGGTTTACGGTGACACGGGTATTCTCGAGCGGCACTGGGATGCCATGGTCGCCTGGCTGGAGTACCTGGAACGCACCAATCCCCGTTACATCCGTGAAAATGAACTGGCCAACAACTATGGCGATTGGCTCTGTATCCCATCCGATACTACTTTCCGCACGCATTCGCCCATGAAAACCCTGCTGGCCACGGCTTATTGGGCTGACGATGCAGCAAAGCTGGCGTGCATGGCATGCGCACTCGCACGACATGGTGAGGCCCAACGCTTTGAGGCCATGTTTGAGCGTGTACGCGCAGCCTTTCAACAAGAGTGGCTACTTCCGAATGGCCGATTGGCAGTTGAAAACCAGACCGCCTATGTATTGGCACTGGCTTTTAACCTTCTGCCCGAGGACCAGAAAGACAATGCTGCCAGGCATCTGGTGGAGAATATCAGGAACTGCCACTGGCACCTGAGCACCGGCTTTATTGGAATCAGCCACCTCAATCCCACCCTGACTGCTATGGGCCGCTCGGATGTGGCCTGGCATCTGCTACTCAACGAAGATTACCCCTCCTGGCTCTATCCGGTGCGTCACGGAGCGACCACTATCTGGGAACGATGGAATGGATGGACCGAACAAGACGGCTTCTTCGATCCCCAAATGAACTCGTTCAATCATTATTCATTGGGATCAGTCGGCGAGTGGCTCTACCGCTGCGTGGCAGGTATTGAATTGGACCCGGAGGTTCCCGGCTTTAAACAGTTTATCATTCGACCCTATCCAGGCGGAGCCCTGGAATATGCCGGGGCCGAGTATCAAGCCCTGCCTGGGCTCATCCGGAGCCGCTGGCAGCGTAAGGATACGACGTTTACACTGGAGGTAACGATTCCCGCTAATACTATTGCACGCGTTTACGTACCCAGTAATCCCTCAAGGCCCGTAATGGAGGGGCAAGTCCCGGCAGAGCAGGCCGAAGGGGTTCGGCCCCTGGGCCGCCGGGAGCAATTTGCCCTGTTCTCCGTGGGCTCGGGGTCTTACAATTTTAAGAGCACCTTCATCGATTAGCAACATGTCAGGTATTATGATTTTCATACCGGCGTTTTCATTCCACCGCTCTCCGGATATCCCTCGGTACAAGTCCGAGGGGATCACGCACCGCTGCCAGGATCCAGGGCCATAGTCTATCGCAGAATTTTCTGATTTCAAACATACTCTCTACCTTTTGTCCATAAGCCTGTTATTAGCAGGACGGGCGGCGTCCGATAAAGAGGCCGCTCCAGCGTATCTAATCTTTATTCCATAAGGATTTACATGTCGTGATTCACGTATCAGTATAGTTAGGAACTATAGGGCTAATGACCAATAAAAAAGAAAGAAAATTATTGTTTTTCCTCCGGTTTTACGCCGAAAATTTCAAAGGTAAAAAATGTCTCTACATAAAAATATATACCGTACACCTTCCTGTTTTCTGTGACCTGCCCGCACGGGCGGGAGAATAGATAATGAGGAGTACAAAATGAAAATAGGACTTTGTGAGAAATTGCATCCCTTAAATCGGAGGATTTTATTATCCCTTTTATTGCTATTTTTTGCAACGACGACTTTTGCCAATGACGGCTCTGATGCGGAAGAAATTGAGAACGGCATTACAGAGCAAACAGAAATAGATGAAACAGACTCATATGGATTATTAGACATGTCGCTCGTGGAG